>NZ_JBFAIM010000017.1:0-222595 GCF_040654715.1 Nonomuraea sp. NPDC050643
TCGTCCTGAGCCAGGATCAAACTCTCCAAACAATGTCTGGAAAACGTCCTGGCCAACATCCACATCATGAATGTCAACCAAAGGAATCCGCCAAAACCATCTTGACGGGGTTGTGCATCATGCACTGGCTTTTAACACACTGTTGAGTTCTCAAGAAACGGACGCGTACTTCCCTCGCCAAGATCTTCTGCAACCTTGGCGCTGGATGCGCACATTTCGTCTCCCTCAGTCTACCAGATCTGGACGATTCTTGTCAAACCGCCCGATCCGGGAGCTTCCGGACTTGCCCCTCTTGGAGGCAACCCTGCTAACTTACTCCAACTTTCGGCCTTTGTCCAACCGCATGGCCGGACACGCCCGAAGATCGGGATTTGTTAGAGGGATATCAGGGCTAACCAGCCCCGCGTTGAAAACTGTAGCAGTCTCAGCGCCGTGGAAGGTCCATCTTCATGTAACGAATGGACCTTCCCCGCGTTCGTACGGCTCAAACACCCAGTCCGGCGAGCTGAGCCTCGAGGCGCGCGATGTCCGCGGACGCCTGCTCGGCCCGGCCTCTGACCTTGGCCACCACGTCGTCCGGTGCCTTGGCCATGAACTGCTCGTTGCCCAGCTTGGCCGCCACCTGGGCGGCCTCCTTGCGCGCCACCGCCAGATCCTTCTCCAGCCGCTTGCGTTCGGCCACCACGTCGATGGCGCCCGCCGTGTCGATCTCGACGGTCACCCCGCCCACGCTGAAGCGCGCCGTGGCGTTGAAGGTCTCCGCCGGCTCCGTCAGCCGCAGCAGCGCCCGTGCGGCCGTCTCCTGACCGGCCAGCGGCGTGCTGGCCAGCCCGAGCCGTGCGGCCACCTTCTGGCCGGGCTTGAGCCCTTGGTCCGAGCGGAACCGGCGGACCTCCGTCACCAGCTCCTGCAGCGCCTCGATCTCCGCCTCGGCGGTGGGATCCGCGTAGCGGGCCTCGGGCACCGGCCAGGGGGCGACGACGATCGACTCGCCTCCGGTGACGGCTCGCCACAGCTCCTCGGTCACGAACGGCACCAGCGGATGCATCAGCCTCAGCAGCGCGTCGAGCACGTGGCCCAGGACCAGCCTCGTGTGCTCCAGCCCTTCCCCGAGCTGGATCTTGGCCAGCTCGAGATACCAGTCGCAGACCTCGTCCCACGCGAAGTGGTAGAGCAGGTCGGACGCCTTGGCGAACTCGAACTCCTCGAACGCCGCGTCGGCCGCCGTGATCACGGTCCGCAGGCGCGACAGGATCCACCGGTCGGCCGCGGTCAGCGCGGCGTCGTCGAGGGATCCGACGGCGGCGCCGTTCATGAGCGCGAACCTGGTGGCGTTCCAGATCTTGTTGCAGAAGTTGCGCGAGCCGGCCGCCCACTCCTCGCTGACCGCCACGTCGGCGCCGGGGTTGGCGCCACGCAGCAGGGTGAAGCGGGTGGCGTCGGCGCCGAAGCGCTCGATCCAGTCGAGCGGGTCGACCACGTTGCCGAACGACTTCGACATCTTCTTGCCGTACTGGTCGCGGACCATGCCGTGCAGCGCGACGACCCGGAACGGCGGCTCGCCGTCCATGGCGTAGAGCCCGAACATCATCATCCGGGCGACCCAGAAGAACAGGATGTCGTAACCGGTCACCAGCACGGAGGTCGGGTAGAAGCGCTGCAGCTCCGGCGTGGCGTCGGGCCAGCCCAGCGTCGAGAACGGCCACAGACCCGAGGAGAACCAGGTGTCGAGGACGTCGGAGTCCTGGGTGTAGCCGGCGGGCGGCTCCTCGTCGGGGCCCACGCAGACGACCTCGCCGCCCGGGCCGTACCAGACCGGGATGCGGTGGCCCCACCAGAGCTGGCGGGAGATGCACCAGTCGTGCATGTCGTCGACCCAGTCGAAGTAGCGCTTGGCCAGCTCGGGCGGGTGGATGCGGGTGCGCCCGTCGCGAACGGCGTCGCCGGCGGCCTTGGCCAGCGGCTGCACGTTGACGAACCACTGCAGCGACAGCCTCGGCTCGACCACGGTCTTGCAGCGCGAGCAGTGACCCACCGAATGCACATAGGGGCGCTTCTCGGCGACGATCCTGCCCTCGGCGCGCAGCGCGGCGACCACGGCGGGACGGGCCTCGAAACGGTCGAGCCCCTGGAACGGGCCGTGCGCGGTGATGACGCCGCGCTCGTCCATGACGGTCAGCGACGGCAGCGAATGGCGCCGCCCGATCTCGAAGTCGTTGGGGTCGTGCGCGGGCGTCACCTTGACGGCGCCGGTGCCGAAGGCCGGGTCGACGTGCTCGTCGGCGACCACCGGGATCATGCGGCCGGTGAGCGGCACCTCCACCAGCGTGCCGATCAGATGGGCGTAGCGCTCGTCGGAGGGGTGCACGGCCACGGCCGTGTCGCCGAGCATGGTCTCGGCGCGCGTGGTGGCCACCACGATCTCGTCGGAGTAGCGGATCGAGACGAGCTCGCCCTCGTCTTCGCTGTGCTCGACCTCGATGTCGGACAGCGCGGTGAGACAGCGCGGGCACCAGTTGATGATCCGCTCGGCGCGGTAGATGAGCCCGTCGTCGAACAGCTTCTTGAAGATGGTCTGCACGGCCCGCGAGAGCCCCGGGTCCATGGTGAAGCGCTCGCGCGACCAGTCGACGCCGTCGCCGAGCTTGCGCATCTGGCCGAGGATCCGGCCGCCGGACTCCTCCTTCCACTCCCAGACCCGCTCGACGAACTTCTCGCGCCCGAGGTCGTGCCGCGACTTGCCCTGCTTGGCCAGCTCGC
This sequence comes from Nonomuraea sp. NPDC050643, assembly GCF_040654715.1. Classification (NCBI taxonomy): domain Bacteria; kingdom Bacillati; phylum Actinomycetota; class Actinomycetes; order Streptosporangiales; family Streptosporangiaceae; genus Nonomuraea; species Nonomuraea sp. NPDC050643. The sequence continues at coordinate 2,761 of NZ_JBFAIM010000017.1, forward strand.
GTTCGACGACGTTCTGGGTGGCGATGCCGGCGTGGTCCATGCCGGGCAGCCAGAGCGTCTCGCGCCCCTGCATGCGGGCGCGGCGCGTCAGCGCGTCCTGGATGGAGTGGTCGAGCGCGTGCCCGATGTGCAGCACGCCCGTCACATTGGGCGGCGGGAGGACGATGCTGTACGGCTCGCGCGAGCTGCCCGGGTCGGCGCGGAAGTGGCCTTCGGATACCCAGCGCTCGTAGCTACGGGTCTCGACGTCGGCCGGTGTGTATTGAGTAGGCAGCTCTGGCGTTGTCACAGTGACCAATTCTAGGGAGCCAGGCAAGCGGAACGCCCCATGGTTTGCGGCCATGGGGCGTTCGGACGTGCGGATCGGCCGGTCAGGCCGACTTTTCGCGCGGCGTGCGCTGCTGCTTGGCGGCGAGCTGGTCGCGCGGGACGAGCGTCGGGATCGCGTGCTCGAGCACCGACTCGCGCGTGATGACCACGCGGGCGACATCCTGCCTGGAGGGCACCTCGTACATGACGGACTGGAGCACCTCCTCCAGGATGGCGCGCAGTCCGCGGGCGCCGGTGCCGCGCAGGATGGCCTGGTCGGCGATGGCCTCGAGGGCCCCGTCGGTGAACTCGAGCTCCACACCGTCGAGCTCGAGCAGCTTGCGGTATTGCTTGACCAGGGCGTTGCGCGGCTCGGTGAGGATCTGGATGAGCGCCTCACGGTCGAGGTTGTGCACCGAGGTGATGACCGGCAGGCGGCCGACGAACTCGGGGATCATGCCGAACTTCAGCAGGTCTTCGGGCATCACGTCGGCGAAGATGTCGGCCGTGTCGACCTCTTCCTTCGACCGGATGATGGCGTTGAAGCCGATGCCCTTCTTGCCGATGCGTGACTCGATGATCTTCTCGAGCCCCGCGAACGCGCCGCCGCAGATGAACAGCACGTTGGTCGTGTCGATCTGGATGAACTCCTGGTGCGGGTGCTTGCGGCCGCCCTGTGGAGGCACCGAAGCCGTGGTGCCCTCCAGTATCTTCAGCAGCGCCTGCTGCACGCCCTCACCGGAGACGTCGCGCGTGATCGACGGGTTTTCGCTCTTGCGAGCGATCTTGTCGACCTCGTCGATGTAGATGATGCCGGTCTCGGCCTTCTTGACGTCGTAGTCGGCGGCCTGGATGAGCTTGAGGAGGATGTTCTCGACATCCTCACCCACGTAGCCCGCCTCGGTCAGCGCGGTGGCGTCGGCGATGGCGAAGGGTACGTTGAGCATCTTCGCCAGGGTCTGCGCCAGCAGCGTCTTGCCCGAACCGGTCGGCCCGAGCAGCAAAATGTTGCTCTTGGCCAGCTCCAGACCGTCGTCTCTGCCCCGGTCGCCCGACTGCACCCGCTTGTAGTGGTTGTAGACCGCCACCGAGAGAGCCTTCTTCGCCTTGTCCTGACCGATGACGTAGGCGTCGAGGAACTCGTAGATCTCCCTCGGCTTGGGCAGGTTGTCCCACTTGAGCTCGGAGGACTCAGAGAGCTCCTCCTCGATGATCTCGTTGCAGAGATCGATGCACTCATCGCAGATGTAGACGCCTGGACCGGCAATGAGCTTTTTGACTTGCTTCTGACTCTTCCCGCAGAAAGAGCACTTCAGCAGGTCTCCCCCGTCGCCGATGCGTGCCACCCCAGATACTCCTTTGCGTGGGACCGCCCTGCTGCCGCGATCCGTATCCTCCGGACCCGGTCCGAACCGCTCAGGTTTCGACGTTACCGTCTTCTGGGCCCTCAGTGAGCCCCCTAGCGGCGAGTCGCACCGGAACGTGCCCTATTGGGCAGCGCTCCGGTGCGTCACGTCTCGTCTAGGAAGCCACGGCCTGGGCTCGTTTCTTCCTGGACGGGATGATGTCGTCGATCAGACCATACGCCTTTGCCTCGTCCGCGTTGAGAATTTTGTCGCGTTCGATGTCCTTGCGGACGTCAGCGGACGGCCTGCCCGTGTGCTTGGCGACGATGTCCTCAAGAAGCGTGCGCATGCGCAGGATCTCGCGGGCCTGAATCTCGATGTCGCTGCCCTGGCCGCCACCCTCGGTGGACGGCTGGTGGATCAGCACCCGGGCGTTGGGCAGCGCGAACCGCTTGCCCGGGGTGCCGCCGGCCAGCAGCACGGCCGCGGCTGAGGCGGCCTGGCCGAGGCAGACGGTCTGGATCTCCGGCCGGACGAACTGCATCGTGTCGTAGATCGCCGTCATGGCGGTGAAGGAACCGCCCGGCGAGTTGATGTAGATGCTGATGTCACGGTCGGGGTCGAGCGACTCCAGCGTCAGCAGCTGGGCCATCACGTCGTTGGCCGACGCGTCGTCGATCTGCACCCCGAGGAAGATGATGCGGTCCTCGAAGAGCTTGTTGTACGGGTTCATCTCCTTCACGCCGTAAGACGTGCGCTCGACGAAGGAGGGGAGAACGTAACGGCTTTGAATGTTCATGTCAGCTCCCCCTAGGAGACCGGGCCCGCGGAGGGCACCTGCCGCGCGCTGCGCACGACGTGGTCGATGAAGCCGTAGTCCTTGGCCTCCTCGGCCGTGAACCACCGGTCGCGGTCGGAGTCGGCCTCGATCTGGTCGAGCGACTGCCCCGTGTGGAAGGCGATCCTCTCGGCCAGCGTCTTCTTCACATAGAGCATCTGCTCCGCCTGGATGGCGATGTCGGCGGCGGTGCCACCGATGCCTCCGGACGGCTGGTGCATCATGACACGGGCGTGCGGCAGGCCGTAGCGCTTGCCCCGCGCCCCCGCCGTCAGCAGGAACTGCCCCATCGAAGCCGCCATGCCCATCACAACCGTGGATACGTCGTTAGGTACGTATTCCATCATGTCGTAAATCGCCATGCCGGCACTCACCGAGCCACCCGGCGAGTTGATGTAGAGCGTGATGTCGCGCTCGGGGTCGTCGGCCGCGAGCAACAGCAGCTCCGCACAGATGCGGTTGGCGATCTCGTCGTTGACCTCCTGCCCGAGCACGATGATCCGCTCCCGGAGCAGGCGCTGGTAAAGCTGGTCCTCAAGCCGGAAGGACGAGCCGTTCTCACGGCCTCGCGACTCAGGCTGATAGAAGGTCGGCGGGCTGGTCACAGCGTCACCTTCCGATGCGTCGTAATCGATTGGCTTTGCTTGTGACCTTAACGCGCGTCGCCTACAGCTCATGCCCGGTCTCCCGGACTGTTCGCTGACGGCGCAGGTTCGGACGGGCATTGGCCTGTCATTCTTTGCGGCGTCCTGTCGGCTTTCGTCCCCCAGCCGCTTCCACCTCATGGCCGTCGAACTCCCTGCGGCGCCCTGAGAGGGCCCGAGGCCCAAGGAGGGGAGTCAACAGGGGCCGGCCGCCGCGACGTCCTCACGGGCCTTCTGAGCGCCCCTGAGCACGGTCACCGGCCCCCGGCCACCCCGACGCCGTGCCGAAGCGCGGTGAGCCCCTGGAGAATGCCGAAAGCCCCCGGGGCCTGGCGGGCAGGTCTCCGGGGGCTTCCGGTCGGGCTTGGACGAGGGTCAGGCCTCGGCCTTGTCGTCGGCCTTCTCCTCGGCGGGGGCCTCTTCCTCGACGACCTCTTCACCGTTGATCTCGGTGTAGATCGCCTTGAGGTCGACCTCGTTGCCGTCGGTGTCGACGACCTTGGCGGCGTCACCGAGCACCGAGCGGGCCTTGTCGCGCACGATCTCGACCATGGCCAGCGTGAGCTGGTCGTTGTCGGCGAGGTGCTTGGCCAGCTCGTTCGGCTGCACGCCCATCTCCATGGCGCGGCGCACCACGAAGTTGGTCAGCTCCTGCTCCGAGACGCCCAGCTCCTCGGACTTGACGATCTTGTCGAGGATGAACCCGATCTTGATCGCCCTGGCGGAGTTGGTGTCGAACTCGGCGAGCCGCTCCTCCTCCGTCGTCTGGTAGAGGCGGAAGAAGGCGTCGCGGCTGAGGCCGCTCTCGGCGATCTGGTGGTCGAGGTTGTGCTTGCGGGCGTCGACCTCGGCCTTGAGCGCGCTCTCCGGCAGCGGGATCTCGATCTTCTCGAGCAGCGAGTCGAGCGCCTTCTCGCGGGCCTGGACGACCTGGTCGATCAGCTTGTTGCGACGGGCCTGCTCGCGGATGCTGGTCTTGAGCTCGTCGAGCGAGTCGAACTCGCTGGCGAGCTGGGCGAACTCGTCGTCCAGCTCCGGCAGCACCTTCTCCTTGACCGACTTGACGGTGATGATGACGTCGGCCTCCTCGCCGGCGTTCTCGCCACCAACGAGCTCGGTCTTGAAGCTCTTCTCCTCGCCCGCGGACATGCCCTCGAGCGCGTCGTCGAGGCCCTGCAGCACGGAGCCGGCGCCGACCTCGTAGGAGACCTCGCTGGCCTGCTGCTCCTCAATGTTCTCGCCGCCGATCTCGGCGCGCAGGTCCATCACGACGAAGTCGCCGGTGGCCGCGGCCCGCTCCACGCCGGTCAGCGTCGCGAAACGCTGGCGCAGGGCGTTGAGCTGGGTGTCCACGTCGTCGTCGGAGACCTCGGCGGAGTCGACCGTGACCTCGGCGCCCTGGTAGTCGGGGACCTCGAAGTTGGGCCGGATGTCGACCTCGGCGGTGAACTCGATCTGCTCACCGTCGTCGATCTTCGTGACCTCGATGTCCGGCTGGCTGACCGGGAACACGTCGACCTCGTCGACGGCCTGGCCGTACAGCTTGGGCACCGCGTCGTTGAGGGTCTCCTCCAGCACTACCGCCCGGCCGAAGCGCTGCTCGATGATGCGGGCCGGAACCTTGCCAGGCCGGAACCCGGGGACGCGCACCTGCTGCGCGACCTTCTTGTACGCCGCATCCATGCTCGGGCGCAGCTCGTCGAACGGCACCTCGACAGTGAGCTTGACCCGGGTCGGGCTGAGCTCCTCGACAGCGGTCTTCACGGAATGGTCTCCTTGATCAAGCTACGAGTGATCGCGGGCGCGTCCATCGGTTCGGCTCACGCGCCGCGCCCACATGTGCGGTGTTGGGCATGCTCCGCTACGGCGGGATCCAACGCCGAAGGCCAGTCTAGGGCAGATGCATACCCAACCACGACGCCGCGGCGGTCAGAACTCGTCCGCGATCGTGCGCAATAGCTCGATCGTCTCATCCGGGGTGGTGCTCACGGCGCACAGCCGCTCCATGACCTCGGTGTATCGGTCCACGTCCTCACGCTTGTCCAGGTAGAGCGCGCTGGCGAGCTGCTCGACGTACACGACGTCGGGCAGGTCCGCATCCGGGAAGCGCAGGATGCTGAACGCCCCGCCCTCCGCGCTGTGCCCGCCGAAGCTGAACGGCATGATCTGGATCGTGATGCTGGCCTGCCGCATCAGGTCGATGAGGTGCTCGATCTGGGCCCTCATCACCTCGGCGCCGCCGATGGGGCGCCGCAGTGCGGCCTCGTCGATCACCGCCCAGAACACCGGCCCGTCGGGCCTGTCCAACATCCGCTGGCGCTCCAGCCGGAGATCCACCCTCCTGGCGATCTCCTCTGCCACGATGCCCGCCGAACCGGCGGTCACCACGGCCCTTGCATACTCCTTGGTCTGCAACAGTCCTGGCACGAACTGGACCTCGTAGGTCCTGATCCGGGCCGCGGCCTCCTCGAGGCCGACGTACGCCTGGAACCACGTGGGCAGGACATCGTTGAACCGGTGCCACCAGCCCGGCTCGTTGGCGGTGGCCACCAGGTCGAGCACGGCGGAGCGGGCCTGGTTGTCCACGACCCCGTACAGGGTCAGCAGGTCCGCCACGTCGCGTTCTTTGAACCCCACTCGGCCGAGTTCCATTCGGCTTATCTTGGATTCCGAGCCCCGGATGAGGTGGCCGGCCTCCTCGCGAGTGACGTTCTTCGCTTCCCTGAGCTTGCGCAGCTGGGAGCCCAGGAGGATGCGCAGCGCCGTCGGTCCGGAACCCGGCTGGTTCTGCGTCACTTTGCCTCCTATCAAGGTCCGCACACACAGTGACACCACATTGCCGGGTATGACAAGGTCTCAACCTCGTGTCCGATTCGCTTACCTATGCCCCAAAACGCCGCTTGCTGTTGCACAATGCAGCTGCACGTGCATTTGGGTCTTGCAGCAGCCGCGATCGTGACCCATGATGGCTTAGTGCATATTGGGCCAAACATGCACTAACCAAGGTTGAACGGGGAGGTATCGGCAGCATGGTGGAGGATCCTCTGGCCACTGCCGATTGCCTGCAGATCACCCGTGAGGTGGGCTTCGACCACCTGCTCATGGGCGGCAAGCCGTACACCACCGCGTGTCCGCTGCCCTTCCAGGCCGACTCGGTGAAGACCGCCAGGGACGTGACCCGCTCGACGCTGCGGCGCTGGGGGTTGCACGAGCTGAGCGACGACGCCGCGCTGGTGGTGTCGGAGCTGGTGACGAACGCGGTGCGGTACGCGATGTACGCCGCGGGGCGCCGGGAGATCGAGCTGCTGCTGATGCGGGTCTCGCCGCACGTGCTGCTCGCGGTGGCCGACCCCAGCGACGAAGTGCCGCGGCCCAAGGAGCCGGACTTCATCTCGGAGAACGGGCGCGGCCTTTACATCGTCGAAACGTACAGCCAGTGCTGGGGCTGGGACCCGCTGGCGCGCGGCGGCAAGGCCGTCTGGGCGCTGTTCCACGCCGACTCCTGACGAACACCCCCATCCCGTACGGCTCCGCCCCCGCCGGCCGCCACCCGCCGCACCCCCCTGAGCACCTCCAGGAAAACGCCCTCTGACCCGCACGCGGTCGAGCGCCGTCACGTGCGCGCTCTTGCCCCTCTCCGTGGTTCTTCCTTCGGCATGCCCGACTTCGTGACCAGAATGCTAGATTGGTCACCAGTCAACGGTCAGGAAGTGAGCCGGCATGCGAGGCGATCAGAGTGGACGGGCGGACCGGATCCTCGACGTGGCCAAGGATCTGCTGCTGCGCTGGGGATACCGGCGGGTGACGATCGACGAGATCGCCAAGCGGGCCGGCGTCGGCAAGGGCACCATCTACCTGCACTGGCGCACCCGCGAGGAGCTGTTCTTCGCCGTGGGCGCCCGGGAGGCGGCGGCCATGCTCGACGCCGTCGCCGCCGCCATGCGGGCCGACGCGGGCGAGATCCGGCTGCACCGGTACATGCGCCGGTTCTTCCTGGAGGCCATGCGGCGGCCGGTGCTGCGGGCGATCTTCACCAGGGACGCCGAGACGCTCGACAAGTTCCTCTCGAGCCCGGCCAGGCAGCCCCTGCAGGGCGCCAAGCTGCTCGCCTCCCACGACTACCTGGGCCTGCTGGCCGAGCACGGCCTGCTGCGTGAAGGGCTGCGGCCCGAGGATCTGGACTATCCGCTGCCGACGATCGTGTTCGGGTTCTTCGCGATCGAGCCGCTGCTGCCCGCCGAGGTCACGCTCGGGCCGGAGGAGAAGGCCGATCACCTCGCCGACACGCTGCGCAGGACGTTCGAGCCCGCGCGCCCGCCCGACTGTGAGCCGGCCGCCGAGCGGGCGGCCGAGATCTTCGAACGGCTCTCCCGCGAGTTCGGGGACGCCGCCTATGGGGGCAACGATGGATCATGACATCACCGGGCTGCACCACGTGGGCCACCTCGTCCACGACATGGGGGAGGCGCTGGAGCTCTACCGGCGGATGGGGTTCGGCATGCCGGGGCCGGCCTATCCGGGGCTGGGCGAGCCGCCCGAGCCGTTCGGGGTGGGCAACACGCACGCCTATTTCTCGCAGGGCTTCATCGAGCTGGTGGCGGCCGGAGGGCGGGTGCCCGCCGACGCCCGGGTGATACCGCTGCGGGTTCCGGCGGAGCGGCTGCCCGCGTTCACGCAGGCGGTGCGGCGCACGGCGGCGAACCTGGACGACTGCCTGCGGCGGTTCGAAGGGGTGCACATCCTGATGTTCGACGCGCCGGGGATCGAGGCGGCCGCCGGCCGGCTGACCGCTCAGGGGGTCGGGCACGGCGGGGTGCACGCCACGCAGCGGCCGATCGAGACGGCCGACGGGGTGCGCATGGAGCCCGTGCGGTATCTGGAGATCGACGGGGTGGCGCCCGGCCGCGTACCGGAGGGGCGGATCGGGCTGGCGCTGAACGCGCCGGACTCGTCCCAGGGCGAAGGGCATCCCAACGGGGCGCTGGAGCTCGCCGAGTGTGTGCTGTGCGTCGCCGACGAGGAACTGGACGAGGTCGTACGGCGCTACGAGGCGTACCTGGGGCGCGCCGCGGACGGGAGCGGGGCCGTGCGCAGGGTCGGGCTCGGCGGGCGGGCCCAGGTCACGCTGGTGGCCGCCACCGGGCTGGACGCGCTGCTGCCGGGCGAGCGGGCGGCGGCTCTGCCCGGCTTCGCCGCGTACACGGTGGTCGTGCGGGATGTGACCGTCACCGGGCGGTTCCTGCGCGAACGGGGTTTCTCCGTGGGCAGGACGGCCGCCGGTGACGTGTTCGTGCCGGCCAAGGAGGCGGCCGGGGTCGCGATCGTGTTCCGTCAGGCGGACTGACGGGCCGTTATTCGCCGGTGACGCCGTCGACACGCTCGCGTAGCAGGTCCGCGTGACCGTTGTGCCTGGCGTACTCCTCGATCATGTGGACGAGGATCCAGCGATGGGAGCAGTCCTGGCCGTTCCGGTCGCCGACGGCGTCGAGCGGGCTGGCGGCCGAGATGGCGCGGGCGAGCGCGATCTCCTCCTGCCAGGTCTCGAACGCCTCCTTCACCGAAGCCTTGTCGACCTCGTCGAAGTCGGCGTCGTTGGCGCGGTCCTTGTCCCAGAGCTTGGGGATGTCCTCACCGTTCAGCACGCGGCGGAACCAGACCCGCTCGACGTGCGCCATGTGCCTGACCAGGCCCAGCAGGGACAGGGTGGAGGGCGGAGCCGAGCGCTCGCGGAGCTGCTCGTCGGACAGGCCCTCGCACTTGACGGCGAGGGTGGCGCGGTGCCATTCGAGCCAGTTGTTCAGGACGGTCCGCTCATCGCCGGTGAGGGGAGGGGGGATCCGGGTGTCGTTCACGAGCCCCGACCCTATCCGCCCGCGGCGCCCGTTCTTGACCGGTGCCCGGCTTGGAAGAGGCGGTAGACGGCCTCTCGTACGGTGTCGTCCCTGACGTTGGCCACGAAGTCGTCGGGGGTGTTCCCGCACAGATGGCGAAGCTCGGGCGATTCGTCCAGAAGCGACTGGATCAGGGGCCTCTGCGCCGTGAGACGGCGGGGCCTGCCCTGGCCGTCGGCGATGCAGCCGTGGCGTCCCGTGTAGCAGAAGGCGGGGCGGTGGCCCGGTTCGGCGGTGAGCGGGCGGCGCAGGTAGTTGGGCTCGGTGAGGTCCATGGCCGCGAGCTGGTGCTCGTCGAGCCAGAGCACGAACAGCCTGGAGGTCTCGCCCGGCGTCTCGATCGGCGCGGCCGGCACGTAGCCGAACCTGCTCACGTGGGCGGACACGCCGGGGGCGATGCCGGGGACGTCTTCGAGGGTCATGGGGACGATGGGGCGTACCCGGTGGTTGAGGAACTTCCTGCGTACCTGGCTGGGGGCGGCGTTGGAGCCGACGGCGACGACGCGGTGCCGCTCGCGCAGCGGCCGGCAGCCCCGGCGGGCCAGCAGCGCGGCCAGCGTCCCGTTCCCGGCCCGCCACTCCTCCGGCGGGCGGCCGGTGACGGGGTGGAGCGGCACGTACGCGTCGTCCATCAGGACACCCGAGGTCGCCGGTACGCGGCCGGGGTAGGTGAGCGGGCGGGCCATCGGATCATCCGCGAAGAGGTCCACGGCTCCAGCATGCCCGCCGGCGCGGTGAGCACCCCCGCGACACCCACCGCGCCTCCGGCTCATTGCCCTGTGAACGTCACCCAGAGCCGAGCCGTGCTCTGCCGGCGCCCCCAGGCGATGAGGGCACACAGGACGAGCGCTGCCAACGGCATCACCACACCACCTCCGGAAACGAACAACTCGGTCAGCGCCGCCCCGATCATCAACCCTCCGAGCGCCGCCCCGGCCGGCCCCGCGAGCCTCGGCACGAGCAGCCCCACGGCCCCGGCCACCTCGAGCACCGCCACCAGGTGACGGAACCAGTCGCCGAACCCGATCGCCTCGAACGTGGAAGCGGCGGGCTCGGCGTTCGTGAACTTCCCCATGGCCGACATCAGGAAGAAGCCCGCCACGGCCACCTGAAGAACCCACAGGGCGACATTGCCCACCCGGCCGGCGGCGGTCTGCTTCGTACGGGTCGAGTGCGGTGTGGTGGTCACGATCGTTCTCTCCCTCTCGTTCGGTGCTTACGACGCTAGGGAACGGGAACGCGGGGGAGAATCGCGCTGGCTGCCCGATGGGGGTGTACTTAGATACACCCGCTCCATGCCTTTCGATCTTGCCGCTCGGCGAGCGGAAACTGGTCGATCTTGGCCGTTGGCGGGCTCTACGCCGACCGTATGTCCCATGCGAAGACGTCCCTCGTCTGCCTGCCGTGCCTCGCCTCGTACAAGCAGCCTCACCCGGGCTCCGATCATCGGGACCGGCTCTGCCCGCGCTGCGCCGAGCCGCTGATCCACGTCGGCTCCGCCTTCGCCGCCCCACCCCGGCGGGACACCGCGGCCTGGCGGGTGCTCTCCCTCCTGCTGCATGCGGGCGTCCGCTTCCACAAGAGCTGCTGCGGCGGCCCCGGATCCCGGCCGCGCACGCGTCACACGAACTGGCGAGGCCGGAAACATGTCTGCTCGGTCAGTGGGAGGAACGGAACTGGCGTAACGTCCCCGGCCCGTTGTACGGCGGAGAAACCGACTCATGCTGCTGCGGCCCGGCCATCGCGCGTGCCCATGTGCTCCACGACGAGCAGGGTCAGGAGTTCGTCTACCGGCAACCGCGTACGGAGTCGCAGGTGCACCAGGTTCTCTTCGCGGCCTGGAGCGACCCGTTGCGTGGTTACGCCTGCGATGGTGACGAGCGCTGGACCGTGGCGAGCGTACGGGAGGGGTGGCAGGAACGCCGAAGGCTCCTGGAGTGGATCGATCAGGCCGCCGCGAAGTGGTCCTTGAGCGCCTGGGCCGACGAGCGCGAAGTGGTGTTCGCTAATGCCTTGGACACTCGTTCGTAGTCGGCCACCGGTGTGATCTCGCCGTTGACCACCAAGAACATCAAGAGCTCGACGCTCGGCCGGGGGACGGGCTGGGACAGCCGTCATCTTCTCGGCGCGCTCCTCACGACCACCCTACGTTCATGCAGGTCAACGCAGGCGATGACGTTCTCTCAAGCGGGCGCTGTGCTCAGGGCCGCTGAGGAGTCGAACATCTACGCCTACGCACGCACTGCCCGGGAAGGTGCGTAGAGGTGTCGGTCCGGGAGTCGCGTCTCGCTGGGTGCTGGTGGGTGTCCTGCACACGGTTCTGCCTGCGGCAAGCCTGGGCTGCCGTTAGCGAGGGGCGACGGGGGCCTCTTCGGGGACCTTGAGCTCGTCGAAGGTCGCCACCTGATCGGCTGCAGGCGGTTTGATGTCGGTCGCGCGGCCCCACCGCGACAGGCGGACGTCGTCGACGAGCTGTACAGGGTCGAAGTCGTCCATGCCCAGGAGACCGGGTTGCCAGGAGGAACTGTGGCATCGGCGGACGAGCCGGTCCTGCCCGATCCAGAGCTTCCAGTTGATGCGGGCTTGAGCGTACGCGCCTGTGGGTCTGCGCGTGCCGATACGGAGCTCGGGATCCACCTTGGCGACCTCGCCCAGTGTGATGATCCCCTCGTGCAGGGTGGTGCGGGTGCCGTCGTACACGCCGGCCGGGCGCTTGGCCTTGGTGCCGGCGAGCAGGGCCTTCAGCGTTGCGGGGTCGCTCAGCCTCATATCGCCACAGGTCAGGGCGAGGGACTGCTGGTCCTCGGTGACCCCCCAGCTCTTGCCTGCCGGCAGACGCTTGCGCCAGAAGGAGGACTGCTCGTAGTACCGGGCCGGGAAGACGATGAAGCGCTCGGGGTCCTCGCCGTCCTCAGGATCGAGGATCTCGCTCGCGATGACCTCACCGCGGGCCAGTTCGTGGACCCCTGACCGCCGAGAGGTCCGCGGCTCTCCATCCCAGGACTTGAAGACCGTGACATGCGAGAACGTCACGCCGTTGCCGCTCTCGAGCTGGAGGCGCAGCGCGGCGACGGGGTCGAGGCGAACCTCGGCTGGGGCCGACGGCGGGACGATCGCGGCAACGAGGGCGATCGTCAGGGCAGGCGCCCAAAGCCTCATACGGTCGACTCCTCGGAACGGGGCCAGGAGGGGTGATGGTCGCAGGCGGGCATCTCTTCCCGATATCGACCGTTCGTGGCCCGCGACCGGCCTGGTGTTCGCCTCGGCGGCAGGTACCTAGCTGGACGAGGCCGTCCTGGTCAGGCACCCACTTGGTCACGCAGAAGGCCCCCACCCGATCCCGGGTGGGGCCTTCTGGCTGGTCGGGGCGACAGGATTTGAACCTGCGACTTCTTGCTCCCAAAGCAAGCGCGCTGCCAAGCTGCGCCACGCCCCGTCTCGTCGAGTGCGCATACGCTCCGGGACTCCGGTACGCTTACGCCCTGACGACCGGATGAAGTCTAGACCAGAGTTCGACCGGTTCGCGCGGACGTAGCTCAATGGTAGAGCCCTAGTCTTCCAAACTAGCTACGCGGGTTCGATTCCCGTCGTCCGCTCCACGCGGTAAAAGGCCAGGTCACCCGGGTTCGGGAGCCTGGCCTTCGTGATCTCCGCCCGTGGGCGCTCGTAAACTGAGATCGATGCGCGCGCGACCGATCTCCCGTGAGGCCCTCGTCGAGGAGCTGGCCGAGTTGATCTCCGGGCGTCCTCAGGACGTGTGGGTGCGGGTGGCCGTCGATGGCGCGCCCGCCGCGCGGCCCGAGGCGCTGGCCGATGAGCTCGTCGCGCCCCTTCGGCTGCGCGGGCGGCCTGTGCTCCGGGTGTCGGCCGGTGACTTCCTGCGGCCGGCGTCGCTGCGGCTGGAGCACGGCCGGACCGATCCCGACGCCTTCTACGACGACTGGCTCGACGTCAGGGCGCTGCGGCGGGAGGTGCTGGAGCCGCTGGATCCGGGCGGGTCGGGGCAGGTGCTGCCGGCGTTGTGGGACAGCCGGATCGATCGGGCGTACCGGATGCCCTACCAGGAGCTGGGGCCCGGCGGGGTGGTGCTGGTCGACGGGACGTTGCTGCTGGGGCGGGGGCTGGCGTTCGAGGTGAGCGCGCATGTGTGGCTGTCACCGGGCGCGCTGGAGCGGGGGACGCCGGAGGCGGAGCGGTGGCGGCTGCCCGCCTACGCGCGCTACGAGCGGGAGGCGCGGCCGCAGCAGACCGCGGACGTCGTGGTCAGGGCCGACCATCCGGGACGACCCGCGGTGCTCGTCCGGTGACGGCGAGCTCTGGATTGCGGTGCGCGGGCGGCGCAGACTGAAGCGGTGATCCCCAGCGAGTGGTACAACATCGTTCCTGATCTACCCGCCCCACCTCCTCCGCCTCTGCACCCCGGCACCCGGCAGCCCGTGGGGCCCGACGACCTGGCCCCGCTCTTTCCCATGGAGCTCATCGGGCAGGAAGTGAGCGGCGAGCGGTTCGTCCCGATCCCGCAGGAGGTGCTGGACGTCTACCGGCTCTGGCGGCCGACGCCGCTGATCCGGGCGCACCGGCTGGAGCGGGCGCTCGGCACCCCGGCCAGGATCTACTACAAGTACGAGGGCGGCTCCCCCGCCGGCTCGCACAAGCCGAACACGGCCGTGCCGCAGGCGTTCTACAACGCCCGGGAGGGCGTGCGGCTGCTCACCACCGAAACCGGCGCCGGGCAGTGGGGCTCGGCTCTGGCGTTCGCCTGCTCCCAGTTCGGCCTGGAATGCCAGATCTGGATGGTACGCGCCTCCTACGACCAGAAGCCGTACCGGCGCTCGCTCATGCAGGTGTACGGCGCCACCGTCCACGCCAGCCCCTCCCCCATGACCGGCGCCGGCAGCAAGATCCTGGCCGACGATCCCGACTCGCCCGGCAGCCTGGGCATCGCCATCAGCGAGGCCGTCGAGGTGGCCGCGGCGACCCCCGACGCCCGCTACGCCCTCGGCTCGGTGCTCAACCACGTCCTCATGCACCAGACCGTGATCGGTGAGGAGGCGCTCGACCAGTTGCCCGAGATGCCCGACCTGGTCATCGGGTGCACCGGCGGCGGCTCCAACTTCGCCGGTCTCGCGTTCCCGTTCCTGCGCGAGAAGCTGGCCGGCCGGATCGCCACCGTGTTCCGCGCGGTCGAGCCGGCGGCCTGCCCGTCGTTCACCCGCGGCGTGTACGCCTACGACTTCGGCGACACCGCCGGGCTCACGCCGCTGCTCAAGATGCACACGCTGGGCCACTCGTTCGTCCCCGACCCGATCCACGCGGGCGGCCTGCGCTACCACGGCATGTCACCGCTGCTGTCGCACATGTACGAGCTGGGCCTGTTCGAGGCGGTCACCCGCTCCCAGAGCGAGTGTTTCGAGGCCGGTCTGCGCTTCGCGAGGACCGAGGGCATCGTGCCGGCTCCGGAGCCCACGCACGCCCTGGCCGAGACCATCGCCGAGGCGCTGCGCTGCAAGGAGAGCGGCGAGGAGAAGGTCATCCTGACCGCGCTGTGCGGCCACGGTCACTTCGACCTGGGCGCGTACGACCGCTACCTGGCCGGTCGGCTCGAGGACTTCACGCTGCCCCAGGAGCGCATCGACCAGGCACTCAGCGAACTGCCCGGATGAGGGTGGCCGCCCGGAAGGCGGCCACCCGCCCCGTCATCGCGCCGTGGGACGCTTGCCGTGGTTCGCCTTCTTCTTCTTGCGTGCCTTGCCCTTGCGTGCTCGCCTGGCCATAAGCTCGCCTCCGATGTCCGGCCGGCTCAACGACGCCGGTTGAATGAGTGCCGGTTGAATGGTGTCGCCGGCCAGTGCCGCCGTCAGGCGACGCTGATCGACCGCACCATGAGCCCCCAACGTCCCTCTCCCCGTTGACCAGCGCAAGCAGTCCACGACGAACTAACATTCCCCAACAATTCCGTGTCATAATTTGGTGGAATCTGTTGGAAGGGGCGGACGTGCTCGCACAGCAGCGTCAGCAGACGATCCTCGAACGCGTGCGCAGCAACGGCGGCGTCCGGGTGGCCGATCTCGTACGCGAGCTCGGCGTCTCCGACATGACCATCCGCCGCGACCTCGAGGTGCTGGCCGAGCGCGGCCTGCTGGAGAAGGTGCACGGCGGCGCGACCGCCCTGGGCCCCGGCTCGACCGAGGAGCCCGGCTTCACCGCCAAGTCCGCCCGCCAGCAGCAGGAGAAAGAGGCCATCGCGCGGCGCGCGGCCCAGCTCGTCCGGCCGGGGACGGCCGTGGCCCTGTCCGCCGGCACCACGACGTGGGCGCTGGCCCACCATCTGATCGGCATGCCCGACCTGACCGTGATCACGAACTCGATCCCCGTCGCCGAGGTCTTCCACCGCAACCCGCGCGCCGACCGTACGGTCGTGCTGACCGGGGGCGTGCGCACGCCGTCCGACGCCCTGGTCGGCCCCGTGGCCGTGTCCGCGATCCGCCGGCTGCACGTGGACACGCTCTTCCTCGGCGTGCACGGGATGAGCGTGCGGGCCGGGTTCACCACGCCCAACCTGCTCGAGTCGGAGACCGACAGAGAGCTGGTCACCGCCGCGCACCGGCTGGTCGTCCCCGCCGACCACACCAAGTGGAACACCGTCGGCATCAGCACCATCGCCGAGCTGACCGAGGCCGACGTGGTCATCAGCGACGCGGGGCTGCCCGAGGACGCACGCACTGAGCTGGCCGAACGGGCCGGAGAACTGATCATCGCGGAGGGCTCGCCTTGAAACGCACCATCACCCACCTGGCCGACGGCCGAGAGCTGATCTACTTCGACCGGCGCGACGACGCCGACAGGAGCGCGATCGACCGACGGACGCTCGAGCCCCGGCCGGTGGCGTCCGAGCTGCGTTACGACCCGCTGACGGAGGAGTGGGTCGCGATCGCCGGGCACCGGCAGACGCGGACGTTCCTGCCGACCGGTGGCACCGCCGAGTGCCCGCTGTGCCCGTCGTCGGACGATCGCTCGACGGAGATCCCGGCGTACGACTACGACGTGGTGACGTTCGAAAACCGCTTCCCCTCCTTTTCTGGAAATTTTGGGACTTATCAGGATGTCGGCGGTCTGAGTGAGGTCCGTCCGGCTGTGGGGCGGTGTGAGGTGGTGTGCTTCACCTCTGACCACTCCTCCTCCTTCTCCCGGCTCCCCGACGCCCAGGTGGAGCTGGTCATGGAGGCGTGGGCCGACCGCACGGCCGAGCTGTCCGGGATCGAGGGCGTGGAGCAGGTGTTCTGCTTCGAGAACCGGGGCGAGGAGATCGGCATCACGATCTCCCATCCGCACGGCCAGATCTACGCCTACCCCTACGTCACGCCCAGGACCAAGCTGCAACTCGGCGCGGCCTCCCGGTACAAGGGCCCCGGCAACCTGTTCGCCGACGTGCTGGCCGCCGAGCGGGCGGCCGGGACCCGGGTGGTGGCCACGAACGAGCTGTGGACGGCCTTCGTGCCGGCCGCCGCGCGGTGGCCGTTCGAGGTGCACGTGTATCCGCACCGGCAGATGCCCGATCTGGCGGCGCTCACGGAGGAGGAGCGGGCTGCCTTCGCCCCGCTGTACACCTCGGTGCTGCGGGCGTTCGACGGGCTGTTCGGCGTCGTGATGCCGTACATCTCGGCGTGGCACCAGGCGCCCGTGCGGCAGGACCGGGAGCTGGCGTACCTGCATCTGGAGCTGTTCAGCGTCCGGCGGGCGCCGAACAAGCTGAAGTTCCTGGCGGGCTCGGAGTCCGCGATGGGCGCCTTCGTGAACGACGTGCTGCCGGAGGAGGCCGCCCGCATGCTTCGATCACAAGTAGATCACTAATAGATTTCTACTTAAGGTCGCATGACTCGTGATCTACCACTAATATCCCCATATGCACCGACCGTAACGGTCGTTGCACGCCTAATCCCGGGCGCGTCACCCGGGAGCCGGGGACCCAATCCGCACCTGGGGTGAATCCACTTCGGTGGTAGGGCCGCAGCCTCCCATGCCCGAACCCGTCAGCTAACCCGGTCGGCAGAGGGAGAGGAACACCTACGTGGCGGCTTCGTCCCCCGCGAGTCTTGCCATCTGTCTCATCACCGCCACCGCCTTCGCCGCCCTCCCGGCGACCGCGGCGTCGGCCTCCATAACAGCACCGGCCGCGGTGCAGTCCGCCCCCAAACCCTCGGAATCCCAGCTTCGCGCCCAGCTCAAGCGGCTCAACACCAAGGTCGACAAGCTGATCGAGAAGTACAACCTCAAGCGTGTCGAGCTGGCCAAGGCGCAGGAGGCCGCCAAGGCGGCGAAGGCCAGGCTGGCCACCGCCGAGCAGACGCTGGTGACCGCCGAGCAGCGGGTGGCCGAGATCGCCCGGCTGCGCTACCAGAACGCCGACGCCTCGCTGCCCGGCTTCATGCTTCCCGACAACAGCTCGAGCGCGGCCCTGCTCGAACAGCTCACGGCCGAGCAACAGGCCGTCGTGCAGAGCGTGGCCAAGGCCCGCGACGACAGGAAGAAGGCCAGCGAGGAGGCCGCGGCGCTGGCGGACAAGATCCGCGACGACGCGGCCGAGGTGACGAGGCAGCGCGACGACGCCGAGGACGTCATCAAGGACATCCGCGAGAAGCTGGAGGACCTGGTGCCGTTCGGGTCGGGCCGCAACACCGACGGCTCCTGGGCGCCCGAGCTGCCGAGCGGCACGGACAACATCACCTCCCGTACGCGGCTGATGAAGGCGCAGGTGGAGAAGAACTTCTCGCTGCCGTTCGACGTGGGCTGCTTCCGCTCCGGCTCGAGCGGCGAGCACCCGCTCGGGCGGGCGTGCGACTTCATGATGAGCACGGGCGGGTCGATGCCCAGCGCCGCCAACAACGCGCTCGGCGACCGGATCGCGGAATGGGCGATCAAGAACAAGGGCAAGCTCGGCCTCAAGTACGTGATCTGGAAGCAGCGCATCAACCACGGATCCGGCTGGCGCACGATGTCGGACCGGGGCAGCGTCACCGAGAACCACTACGACCACGTGCACATCTCGATGAACTGAGGCGGACGGCGGAAGGCCCCGCGGAACCGAGGGGTTCCGCGGGGCCTTCCGTCCGTTGTCGGCCGGGCCCGGGGTCAGTTGGTGAGCGTGAGCGGGTTGACCAGGTCGGCGTAGACCAGCAGGCCGGCCATGATCATCATCACGATCGCGATCGCGTACGTCAGCGGCAGCACCTTCGCGATGTCCACGTAAGCGGGCTCGGGCCGCCGCATGACCTTGGCGTAGCCCCGCTTGATGCCCTCCCACAGCCCGCCCGCGATGTGCCCGCCGTCGAGTGGCAGCAGCGGGATCAGGTTGAACATGCCGATGGCCAGGTTGAAGCCGGCCAGCAGGTTGACGAAGATGGCGATCTTCTTCTCGTTGGACAGGTCGGAGGCGAGGATCTCACCGCCCATGCGGCCCGCGCCGACCACGCCCACCGGGCCCTCGGGGTCGCGCTCCTCGCCCGAGAAGGCCGCGTGCCAGACGCCGACCATCTTCTCCGGCAGGTTGACCAGCGAGCCCGCCACCCTGGCCGTCAGCTCGCCCATGTAGCCGACGACCTGGCCGAGGCTCTGCTGCTGCATGACCTCGGTGGGCAGGACACCGAGGAAGCCGACGTTCTTGTCGACCTTCTCGGGGTCCTCGAGGTTGGGGCGGTCTTGGGCGATGAGCGTGACGTTGAGCGTCATCGGCTTGCCGTCGCGCTGGATGCCGAGTTGCACCGGGCCGGGGCCGTGGGAGCGGATCAGGCGGGTGGCGTCGGGCCAGGAGCCGATCGGCTTGGAGTCGAAGGAGACCAGGCGGTCACCCGGCTTCAGGCCCGCCTGGGCGGCGGGCGTGGGCTTGTCGGTGGCCTTGCACTCCGTGCGCTGCTCCGCGAGCGGGATCACGCAGGTGTTGGTGTCGGGCGAGACGATCGGCGCCCAGGTGGGCAGGCCGATGCCGACCAGCAGGATGCTGAAGAAGACGAAGGCGAGCACGAAGTTCATCGCCGGGCCGCCGGACATGATGATGGCCTTCTGCCACCACTTCTTGCGGTAGAAGACGCGGTCCTCGTCGCCGGGCCGCACCTCTTCCTGGGCGGCGTCGCGGGCCGACTCGATGAGGCCCTGGAACGGGCCGGTCGCGGTGCTCCTGACCTTGGTGGGGTCGTCACCGGGGCGCGGCGGCAGCATGCCGATCATGCGGATGTAGCCGCCGAACGGGATCCACTTGATGCCGTATTCGGTCTCGCCCTTGCGTCGTGACCAGGCGGTCGAGCCGAAGCCGACCATGTATTGGGTCACCTTGACGCCGAAGAGCTTGGCGGGGACGAGATGACCCAGCTCGTGCAGCGCGATGGAGAACATCAGCCCGAGGATGAAGACGATGATCCCCGCAAGGTAGAGCCAGTTCATCTAGGCGCGCTCCCCGCAGACGAAAGTCAGAACAGCCCCAGAGTAGTCGAACTCGCCGCGCCCCAGGGCTTGACGCATGTGAAGAGCATTGACAGTACGGAATCGCACGATCACCCTGGGAGACGACGGAGGGGGACGTCTTGATCCGCATACTGATCGCCGAGCACCTGCCGCTGGTGCGCCGTGGCCTGCTCGCCACCCTGGAAACCGAGCCCGACCTGCGGGTGGTCGCCGCGGTCGGGCACGCGGACGAGCTGGTGCGCGCGGCGCGGGCCGACGAGCCCGACGTGGCCGTCGTCGACCTCGATCTTCCCGGGCCGCCGGTGATCGACCTGCTCGCCGAAAGGGTGCCGCGCTGCGGGGTGCTGATCCTGTCGGCCAATCCCCACCCGGGTCAGGTGCGCGAGATGCTGGCCGGGCCCGCACTCGGGTTCATGAGCCTGTGCGTGCCGCCGGAACGGCTCGCCGAAGGCGTGCGCCAGGTCGCGGCGGGGCACCGGGCCATCGAGGCTGAGCTGGCCGTGGCCGCGCTCCAGTGCGCCACCAACCCGCTGACCCGGCGGGAGCTCGACGTGCTGCGGATCGCGGCGGGCGGGGCGCGTTCGACGGAGATCGCCGACGAGCTCTTCCTCTCGGTCGGCACCGTGCGCAATCACCTGTCGCGCATCATGTGCAAGACGGGGGCGCGCAACCGGCTCGACGCCGTACGCATCGCCAGTGACAGCGGCTGGTTGTGAGGGAGATCATCGCCGGCCGTGGCCGGCCATGACGTAAGGGGCCCGGTGGAGCCGCGCCGCTCCGCCGGGGCCCGTACACGAGGATCGCAGCGGACGGGGGCCCGCTGCCAGTGAGCGCCATCACGACCTGACCCGTGTGAAACGTCACTACGGACGCCAGATCAGCACCAGCGCGCAGTCGTCGTTGTGGCCCGAGGACATGGCGTTGACCAGGGCCTTGGCGCCGTCGCGGAAGCCCGAGGGCAGCAGCCGCTCCGCCTCGCCGAGCAGCCGGTCGAGCCCGGCGTCGATGTCGCGGCCGGGCTGCTCGATGAGGCCGTCGGTGTAGAGCAGCAGCGCGTCGCCCTTGCGCAGGGTGCCGCTGTCGGGCTCGCAGTGCAGGTCGGGCACCACGCCCAGCACGACGCCCTTGGCCGTGGCGACCTGCCAGTTGCCGGTGCCGGCGTCGAACTTCACCACCGGTGGGTGCCCGGCCGAGGTGATCGTGTAGTCGCCCGTCTCCAGGTCGAGGCGTACGTGGACGGCGGTCACGAAGCCCTCGTCGCCGCGCTGCCGGTGCAGATAGGCGTTGCACGCGGGCAGGAAGTCGTCGACCGAGCCGAGCAGCCCGCCGAACGTGCCGGACAGCAGCAGCGCCCTGGTGCCCGCGTCGACGCCCTTGCCCGACACGTCGACCAGCGCGATCTCGACGGAGTGGCCGTCGCGCATGGAGACCAGGAAGTCGCCGCCGAACGAGGACCCGCCCGCCTGCTTGAGCACGACCTTGCCGCCCCAGTCCTTGGGCAGCGGCGGCAGCTCTCCCTGGCTCCTGAGCCGGTCGCGCAGCTCCAGCAGCATGGCGTCGCCGCGCAGCCCCTGGACGCCAAGCTTGCCCCGGGTGCGGGCCATGAGCACGGCGAGCACGGTGGTGAACCCGATCGTCACGGTCAGCCCCAGCCCGATGCGGCCCACGCCGAGCTGGAGCGCGATGTAGCCGAGCGCCGCCCCGACCCCCACGAGCAGCTTGACCAGGCTGCCGAGCCGGAGCTGGAGCCCGCCCACCAGGGTGACCAGGATGAGCAGCGAGGGTGAGAACCACTCGGTCGAGACCTCGGCCGCCAGGACACCGATGACGAGCGCGACCGCGATCAGCGTGATGAGCAGATTGCGGTCCCGCGCCAGCAGGAAGCGCCGGACGAACCGCACGGCAGACACCAGAAAGGGCACCCGCACCAGGACCGCTCGGACCCGTGGCGGGATCAGCGGCGCCTGACGGGAACTCATGATGCGCCTGACTGTAGCGGTCTGACCCGTGTTTGGGCAGCCCACTTGACCAACGCCTTGATCATTAAGCACGGATATTGGGTGGCCCTCCCCCTTTGCCCGCTCCTACCTTGGACGGATGACGTATCCGATCCGTCCGATTGACGAGTCTGAGTGGTCGGCCTTCGGCCGGGTTCTCGAAGAGGCGTTCGGCTGGACGCCCCACCCCACGCAATCCGAGCGGTTCAAGGCGGAGACCGAGTTCGACCGCACCCTCGCCGCCTTCGACGGCGAGGACATGGCGGGTGTCACCGCGGTCTTCAGCCTCACCATGACGGTCCCCGGCGGACGGCAGCTCCCCGTCGGCGGCGTGACCGCCGTCAGCGTCCTGCCCTCGCACCGGCGGCGGGGCGTGCTGTCCTCGCTGATGCGCAGGCAACTCCAGGACATCCGCGAGCGCGGCGAGAGCGTCGCCGCCCTGTACGCCTCCGAGTCCCTCATCTACGGCCGGTTCGGCTACGGCAGGGCCGCCGGCGAGCTGTCGTTCAGGATCGCCACGCGCGCCTCGGCCTTCGTGCCCGGCGCGCCCCACGACCCGGCCCTCAGGCTCAGGGTCGCCAAGCCCGCCGACGTACGCCCCGAGCTGGAGAAGCTCTTCGCCTCCGTCGTGACCCGGCGCCCCGGCCGCTACGAGCGCAAGTCCCAGACCTGGGACAGCGTGCTGGCCGACGAGGAGTTCGACCAGCGCGGCTCGGGTCCGCTGCGCACGATCCTGGCCGAGGACGACGACGGCGTACGCGGCTACGCGCTCTTCCGCATCAAGTCCGACTGGGACGCCAACGGCCTGGCCTGCGGCGAGCTGCGGCTGAACGAGCTGGAGGCGGCCGACCCGGCGGCCTGCGCGCTGCTCTGGCGCAGCGTGCTGGACCGCGACCTCGTCACCACGGTCACCGGAAGCAGGCCGGTGGACGATCCGCTGACCACGCTGCTGGCCGACCCGCGTCAGCTCCGCGCGGGCTGGCAGGACGAGCTGTACGCCCGCCTGGTCGAGGTGGACCGGGCACTGACCTCGCGGGCCTACTCGGCGCCCGTGGACGTGGTCATCGAGGTCGAGGACGACGTGTGCCCGTGGAACGCGCGGCGCTGGCGGCTCACCGCCGACCCGTCGGGCGCCGAGTGCAAGGCCGTGGACGAGCAGCCGGACCTGACGCTGCCGGTGAACGCGCTCGGGGCGGCGTACCTGGGTGAGGGGGCGCTGATCGAGCGGCTGCACGCGGGCCTGCTGCGCGAGCACTCCCCCGGCGCCGTGCGTACGCTGGCGACCGCCATGTCCTGGGGCCCGAAGCCGTGGGGAGGCCTGGTCTTCTGACGGGGAGCCCGCCGTGGCGTAGGGTCGAAGGCATGGCATTGCAGAGCCTGCAGATCACGGCGGTCATCGCCATGCGCGCCCGCGACGTGTCGAGACCGTCGAAGGAGCAGCAGGAGGCCGCCGACCGGCGGCCCCTGCGTGATGAGATGCCCAGGCGCGATACCAAGCGCAAGGGCTAGGGAAGCGAAGGGAGCTGGCCGATCGCCTCGTAGGTGGTCAGCTGCGCGATGCGCCTGCTGTGGCGCTCGCTGCCGGAGAACGACGTGGTCAGGAAGACCTCCACGAACCTGGTGGCCTCCTCGGTGGAGTGCATGCGCGCGCCGACGCTGACCACGTTGGCGTTGTTGTGCTCGCGCGCCAGGCCGGCGGTCTCCTCGCTCCAGGCCAGGGCCGCGCGGATGCCGCGCACCTTGTTGGCGGCGATCTGCTCGCCGTTGCCGGAACCGCCGATCACCACCCCCAGGCTGCCGGGATCGCCGGCGACGCCCTCGGCCGCCCGCAGGACGAACGCCGGGTAGTCGTCCTCGGCGTCATAGACGAAGGGACCGCAGTCGGTCACCTCGTGACCGTGGTCCTTGAGCCAGGACACGAGGTGGTTCTTGAGCTCATAGCCGGCATGGTCGGCACCGATGTAGACACGCACCCGCCCAGTCTTCCACAGCCCCGCCGATCGGGCTCTCTGGCTAGAGTAAGGACCTCTATCGTTCACCAGTCCTTACGAAAGCGAAAGCAGAGAGCCATGCGAGACATCCGCGTCATCGGCGATCCCGTCCTGCGCACGCCCGCCGAGCCGGTGGCCGACTTCGACCGCGACCTGCGCCGCCTGATCGACGAGATGTTCCAGGCCATGTACGCGGTCAACGGCGTGGGCCTGGCCGGCCCTCAAATCGGCGTGTCGCGGCGGCTGTTCGTCTATGACATCAGCGGGCGCAAGGGCCACGTGGTCAACCCGGTGCTGACCGTGGACGACCCCGAGGAGGTGCTCGACGAGGAGGGCTGCCTGTCGGTGCCCGACCGCCAGACGCGCCAGCCGATCTACGCCCCGGTCGGACGGGCCGCGGGCGTGACCGTCGAGGGGCTCGACCGGCTGCGCCGCCCGGTGCGCGTCAAGGCCCGCGGCTCGCTGGCCCGCTGCTTCCAGCACGAGACCGAGCACCTCGACGGCAGGCTGTACGTCGACCGCCTGCCCAGAAATGAGGCTCGCAAGATCATGCTCCGCGCATAGGTTGGAGCGTATGAGCGTACTTTCCGGTAAGGGCGCATTGGTGACCGGCGGCTCCAGGGGCATCGGCAAGGCCATCGTGGAGCGGCTGACCGGCGACGGAGCGGAGGTCGTCTTCTGCTACCAGCACGCGGAGGACGCGGCGCGGCAGGTCGCCAAGGAGACGGGCGCGCACGCCGTACAGGCCGACCTGGGGGACGAGCGGGATCTGGCGCGGCTGTTCGCCGAGGCGGAGGCGCGGCTGCCCGGGGTGGACATCCTCGTCAACAACGCGGCCACCGCCGAGGCCCAGAAGCCCATCACCGAGGTCACCGCGGAGGACTACGCCCGGGTGTTCGCGGTGAACACGCGGGCCGTCTTCCTCGCCGTCCAGTGGGCGGCGCGGGTGATGCGCGACGACGGTCGCATCGTCACCGTCTCCACGCTCAACACCCAGATCCCGGCGCCCGGCCTGACGCTCTACTGCGGCAGCAAGGCCGCCGCCGAGCAGTTCGCCAAGGTGGCGGCGCGCGAGCTGGGCGGGCGCGGGATCACGGTGAACGTCGTCTCGTCCGGCGCCACGGACACCGACATGCTGCGGGGCGCCAACCCGCCGGAGGCGCTGGAGCGGACGCCGGCGTTCACCGCGCTGCAGCGGCTGGGCCGACCCGACGACATCGCCGCCGTGGTCGCCTTCCTGGCCGGCCCCGACAGCCGCTGGATCACCGGCCAGAACCTGCTGGCCAGTGGCGGGCTGATGATCTGAGAGCCGTCAGAGCTGCAGCGACTTGACCTCGAGGTACTCCTCGAGGCCGTGTTCGCCCAGCTCGCGGCCCACGCCGGACTGCTTGTAGCCCCCGAAGGGGGCCAGCGGGTTGAACCGGCCGCCGTTGATGGACACCTGCCCGGTGCGCAGCCTGCGGGCCACCGCCACTGCGTGCTCCTCGGTGCCCGACCAGACGGCGCCGGCCAGGCCGTATCTGGTGTCGTTGGCGATCTGGACGGCCTGGTCCTCGCTCGTGTACGGGATCAGCGACAGGACCGGGCCGAAGATCTCCTCCTGCTCGATCGTCATCCCCGGCTCCACACCCGCGAACACCGTGGGCTCGACGTAGTAGCCGCGCGCGTGCGGCCGGTCGGTGCCGCCCGCCACCAGCCGGGCGCCCTCCTCCTGCCCCCGGTTGATGTAGCGGATCACGCGGTCGCGCTGGGTCGCGGACACCAGCGGGCCGATCTTGGTGGACCCGTCGAAGGGGTCGCCGACCTGGTAGCCGCGCGCCGTCTCGACGGCCAGCCGGACGGCCTCGTCGTACTGGTCGCGCTGGACGATCATGCGGGTCCACGCCGAGCAGGTCTGGCCCGCGTTGACGAAGCAGTTGGCCACGCCCACCTTGACCGCGAGCTCCAGGTCGGCGTCGGGCAGGATGATGTTGGCCGACTTGCCGCCGAGCTCGAGCGCGACCCGCTTGACCGACTCGGCGGCCAGCGAGGCCACGCGGCGGCCCGCGGCGGTCGAGCCGGTGAAGGAGACCATGTCCACCTCGGGGTGGGCGGCCATGGCCTCGCCCACGACCGGGCCCCGGCCGCTGACCAGGTTGAACACGCCGGCGGGCAGGCCCACCTCGTCGAAGATCTCCGCCAGCGCGTAGGCGGCCAGCGGCGCCACCTCGCTCGGCTTGAGCACGACGGTGCACCCGGCGGCCAGCGCCGGGCCCACCTTGCAGATGATCTGGTGCAGGGGATAGTTCCATGGCGTGATCGCGGCGACCACGCCGATCGGCTCCTTGACCACCAGCGAGTTGCCCACCCGCGACTCGCGCGGGTGGCTCTCGGCCAGCGCCGCGTAGGAGGCCAGGACCGTGGCCGGCATGAGCGTCTGCACCTTGAGCGCGAAGCCCAGGGGCGCGCCCATGTCGGTCGCGATCGTCTTGGCGATGTCGTCTGAACGCTGTTTCAGCAGCTCGGCCGCGGCGCCGAGCGCTTTTCCGCGCTCGGCGGCGGCCGTCTGCGACCACGAGGGGAAGGCTTTCCTGGCGGCTTCCGCGGCCGCCTCGACATCGTCGGGAGATCCCGCCGGCACCCGGTCGATGATCTCTTCCGTGGCCGGGTTGACGACCTCGATGGGCTCATCCGACGCCGAAGCGGTCCAGGAGCCGCCGATATACAGCTGACGCATAGCCACCATCCTGACAGCGCCTCAGGAGACAATGCGAGGGCTCATCCTGAGTGGGGGATAAGCCTTTTCCACCGCCACCAGCCTTCTTCCCGTCAGCGTACGACGATTGCCGGAGTAAAGCCCGACATGTCAGTCGAAACTCGGCCTCCTGGTCCTCGAGCGCTTCAGCTCGAAGAAGTCGTCGTACGCGGTGACCGCCAGCACGCCGTCCCACAGGCGGCCGGCGTCCTCGCCCCTGAGGATCTTGGTGATCACCGGGCCGAAGAAGGCGTTGGCGCCGACGCGGATGATCGGTGTGCCGACCTCCTGGCCGACGAGCGTGATGCCCTCGTCGTGGGAGGCGCGGATGGCGGCGTCGTAGGCGTCGGACTCCATCGCGTCGGCCAGGCCCTTGTCGAGGCCCACGGCCTCGAGCGCGGCCTCGTTGATCTCGCGGAGCCGCTCGGGCTCCTTGCCCAGACCCTGGTTGTGCAGGCGGGTGCCGAGTTCGGTGTAGAGGCGCCCGACGTATTCCTCGCCGTGCTTGGCGGCGGCCGCGGCCACCACCCTCACCGAGCCGAGGTTCTTGAGCGCGCGCTGCTTGTAGTCATCCGCGACGTCCTTGTCCTCGTTGAGGATATGCAGGGACATCAGTCGCCACCGGGGCTCGATCGGTCGAACCTTCTCAACTTCGAGCAACCATCGTGACGTGATCCAGGCGAACGGACAGGAAGGATCGAACCAGAGGTCCACAGGAGTCTTCTCAGCCATGTCTGGCCATAACCTGAGGTGGTTCGGGTCCTATTCCCGGCATGGCAGGATACGGACAACCCCGACGAAGTGGTGAAAAGGAGCGCAACTTGGCAGGCAACCTGACCCGGGACGAGGCTCGTGAGCGCGCCCGGCTGTTGAAGGTCGAGTCGTACGAGGTCGCACTCGACCTGACGGAGGGAGACGAGCGCTTCGAGAGCGTCACGACGGTCCGCTTCACCAGCACCCGCCCGGGCGCGGACACCTTCATCGACCTGCACGGCGCCCACGTCCGCAAGGTCACGCTCAACGGGGCCGACCTCGACGTGTCGGACTACGACGCCGAGAAGGGACGCTTCCCGCTCCCGTCGCTCGCGGAGTCCAACGAGCTGCGCATCGACGCCGACTGCTCCTACATGCGCACGGGCGAGGGCCTGCACCGCTTCGTCGACCCGGTGGACCAGAAGGTCTACCTGCACAGCCAGTTCGAGACGGCCGACGCCCACCGCATGTACGCCTGCTTCGACCAGCCCGACCTCAAGGCCACCTTCCAGCTCACGGTGCTGGCCCCGGCCGCCTGGGAGGTCGTCTCCAACGCCGCCGCCGGCAAGGTGACGGAGCTGCCCGAGCAGAGCGGCAAGCACGGCACGGTGCACGCGGCCAGGCGGTGGGAGTTCCCGGCCACGCCGGTCATGTCCACCTACATCACCGCGCTGGTGGCCGGGCCGTACCACAAGGTGACCTCCGAGCACGACGGCATCCCGCTGGGGATCTACTGCCGCGCCTCGCTGGCCGAGCACCTCGACGCCGACAACATCCTCGAGGTCACCCGGCAGGGCTTCGACTTCTTCCACCGGGTGTTCGGGCTGCGCTATCCGTTCGGCAAGTACGACCAGCTCTTCGTGCCCGAGTTCAACGCCGGCGCCATGGAGAACGCGGGCTGCGTGACGTTCCTGGAGGACTACGTCTTCCGCTCCCGCGTCACCGACGCGGTGGTCGAGCGGCGCGCGGAGACGATCCTGCACGAGATGGCGCACATGTGGTTCGGCGACCTCGTCACCATGCGCTGGTGGGACGACCTGTGGCTGAACGAGTCGTTCGCCACCTACATGTCCGTGCTCGCCCAGGCCGAGGCCACGCGGTGGGGCAAGGGCGCGTGGACCACGTTCGCGAACGTGGAGAAGGCGTGGGCCTACCGCCAGGACCAGCTCCCCTCCACCCACCCGATCGCCGCCGACATCCCCGACATGCAGGCGGTCGAGGTCAACTTCGACGGCATCACCTACGCCAAGGGCGCCTCGGTGCTCAAGCAGCTCGTGGCCTACGTCGGCCTCGACAACTTCCTGGCCGGCGTACGCGACTACTTCGCCGAGCACGCCTGGGGCAACACCGAGCTGAAGGACCTGCTCAACGCCCTCGAGCGGACCTCCGGCCGCGACCTGTCGTCCTGGTCGAAGGAGTGGCTGGAGACCGCCTGGGTCAACACGCTGCGCCCGGAGTTCGAGGTGTCCGGGGGCCGTTTCACCAAGTTCGAGGTGCTGCAGGAGGCCCCGGCCGACTACCCGACGCTGCGCTCGCACCGCATCGCGATCGGGCTCTACTCCCTGGCCGAGGGCAAGCTGACCCGTACCAAGCGGGTGGAGCTCGACGTGGTCGGCGCCCGTACGAACGTGGCCCAGCTCGTCGGTGAGGAGCAGCCCGACCTGGTGCTGCTCAACGACGACGACCTGACCTACGCCAAGCTCCGCCTCGACGACGACTCGCTGCGCACGCTCGTCGACGGCGGCATCGCCGCGTTCACCGAGTCGCTGCCGCGCGCCCTGTGCTGGTCGGCGGCCTGGGACATGACGCGCGACGGCGAGATGTCCACGCGTGACTACGTCAAGCTGGTGGTCTCCGGCGCCGGGACCGTCACCGACATCACGGTCCTGCAGACGGTGCTGCGGCAGGCGCGCATGGCGGTGCAGCAGTACGCCGACCCGGCCTGGCGCGCCGAGGGGATGGCGCTGCTGTCCGCCGAGCTGCGCTCGCTGCTCGGCTCCGCCGCGCCGGGCTCCGACCACCAGCTCGCCTACCTTCAGGCGTTCGCGCCGGTGGCCACCGCCGAGGAGGACCTGGACCTGCTGGAGGGCATCCTCGACGGCTCGGCCGTGCCCGAGGGGCTGACCGTGGACACCGACCTGCGCTGGACGCTCGTGCACGCGCTCGTCACCGGCGGCAGGCGCGCCGAGTCCGACATCGACGCGGAGCTCGAGCGGGACCCTACGGCGACGGGTGAGCGGTCGGCCGCGCTGTGCCGGGCCGCCATCCCGACGGCCGAGGCCAAGGCGGCGGCGTGGGAGCGGATCGTGGGCGGCAAGCTGGCCAACCACATCGCCCGCACCACGATCGGCGGCTTCCAGGACGCGCACCACCCCGAGCTGCTGGCGCCCTACCGGGAGAAGTACTTCGCCGCAGTGGGGCGGATCTACCAGGAGTGGACGTTCGACCAGGCGTCCACGTTCGCGGTCGGGTGCTTCCCCTCGCTGGTCATCGAGCCGGAGACGGTCCAGGCCGCGCGCGACTACCTGGCGGCGGACCAGCCGCCGCAGGCGCTGCGCCGGCTGATCCTCGAGGGCGCCGACGGCGTCGGCCGTGCCCTGCGCAACAGGGAGAAGGACGCCGCCTCCGCCTGAGGCGCACTTTGCCCGGCTTTTACCAAGGCCCCCGTCACCTGGCGGGGGCCTTTGCCTTACCGGCTGTGCCGAATCGACGATGGCATCTCAGGCGTGGGGTTAGCCTGGAGGACGTGCTAGGCCCGGGGACCACCCTCAACGACCGCTACACACTCGGCGACCGCCTCGGGGGCGGTGGCATGGGTGAGGTGTGGCGCGCCGACGACACGGTCCTCGGCCGTACGGTGGCGGTCAAGGTGCTCATCCCGGCCCTCACCGAAAACCCGTCGTTCTCCCGGCGCTTCCAGAACGAGGCCAGGGCCATGGCCACGCTCCGGCATCCCGGCGTGGTCGACGTCTACGACTACGGCACCAGCGAGGTCGACGGCCGGCAGGTGAGCTTCCTGGTCATGGAGCACATCGAGGGCGAGTCGCTCGACCGCGTCCTGCGGCGCGGCCCCCTCGGGCCCGAGGCCACCATGCGGCTGGTCGCGGAGGTCGCCGACGCGCTGGCCGCCGCCCACGCGCAGGGCATCGTGCACCGCGACGTCAAGCCGGCCAACCTGATGGTCCGCGCCGGTGGCGGCGTGGTGCTCACCGACTTCGGCATCGCGCACTCGGTCTCGGCCGCGCATCTGACGGCCACGGGCACCATGCTCTGCTCGGCCGGTTACTGCGCGCCCGAAATGGCCACGGACAGTGACGTGACGCCCGCGGTCGACCTCTACGCGCTGGGCGTGGTGGCGTACGAGTGCCTGACCGGGGAGTTGCCGTTCCAGGGCGACACGCCCGTGCAAATCATCTTCAAGCATCTCAACTCACCCATTCCACGCCTGCCCGACGAGGTGCCGCAGGGGCCGCGTCAGGTGGTGACGCGGGCGCTGGAGAAGACGCCCGACGCGCGCTGGGCCACGGCGCCGCACATGGCCGAGGCCGCCCGCAAGGCGCTGACCTCCCCTCTCACGCTGCCCGAGCCGCCCCGCCGCCGCCGCCGGCGCAGCGGGCGCGCGGTGCGGGCCGCCGTGACCATCGCCGCCGCGGTGGCCGTGTCCCTGGCCGTGGCGGGCTCGGTCTGGCTGCGGCCCGCCGACGACTCGGCCACCGTGCCGATCCAGTCGCCCACGGTCGGCGGCACCTCGGTCCAGACCCTGCCCACCTCGCCGCAGGTCTCCCGTCCGGAGCCGACACAGCAGACCAAGCGCCCGACGACGCCCAAGCCCACGCGCGTCACGACCACGGCCTCCGCGCCGACGACCTCCGGCCCGCCGGCCACCACCACGCCGCCGACCAAGTCGCCGAGCGCCACCCCGACCACGTCGGAGCCCGAGCCGACGCCCGACCCCACCACGCCGGGGCCCGAGGAGCCGACGGCCGAGCCGACGATCAGCGCGGAGCCCGGCGAGATCCAGTGCATCAAGGCCCCCTGCCCTTGACCGTCGCCCTTGACCGTCGCCCTTCACCCGCCCGGCCGCACGCTTCCGCCCGTTCCGTTCGTGACCGTTCCGCGCGCTTCGGGGTGCCCGTCCGTGTCCGGCGTGCGGGAGGAGCTTGCCGAATCGCCACATGTCCGTACTCGCTCGCTGATCGTGAGAAGGTCATCGCGTGGACTCGACTCGTGACCTGCTGATCGCTCTGGCCCGCCGTCACGCCTTCGCCGACCTGGGCGCGCTCACGCCGGTCGCGGAGATCGCGGAAGTGTGCGAGTTCGGGCACCGGCTGCTCTCGCTCGACGCCGAGGACTTCGCGGCCGAGGCCCGGGTGGTGCCCGCCGACCTGCGACGGCGCGCGCGGGCCTGCCACATGCCGCAGACACCCCGGGAGCAGCCGCGCGGGGCGCTGGAGTCGTTGCGCCCGGCGTACGGGCTGCTGCTCGAGGTGATCGCCGTACGGTGGCACCGGCGCGAGCTGAGCCCGATGATCGCCGCGGTGCACATCGCCAGCGAATACCTGCCGCTGCTGGCCTTCGAGCCGCAACTCGGCCATGCCGGCGACCCCGCCAGGTGGCCCGAGGGGCTGAGCGCGCCGGGCAGCAGGTTCGGCGTGATCGGGGACCGGGAGTGCGACCACACCAAGTCCGAGCAGTCGGCCACGAACAGGACGCTGCGGGTGTCGCTGGAGCCGGGCGAGGGGTGGCGGGCGTACTTCGACCGGCAGCACAGCCAGGTGGCCGGGGCGATGGGCGTCTGCGTGTCCACGTGCCGCAACCCGTGCACGGCCATGGACTGGATCGGGCCGGAGCCGCGGGCCGACCTGCAGACGCGGGCCCGAACGGCGCTGGCCTTCGCCGAGACCCCGCTCGTGCGGCTGCGGCACGCGGCGCCGGTGGGCCACGGGTTCGGGGTGCCGTCGCCCGAGGAGGTGCTCGACGCGTGGGAGCGCAGCCGGGCGGCGCTGGACAAGAACACGATCGGCTCGGCGGCACTGAAGGAGGACGGGTTCCCGCTGCCGGGGCTGCCCTCGCTGTTCTCAGCCGTCGCGGGCGCGCACATCGAGCCGTCGACGCTGATCGACGGGGTCAGCGAGCACGTCGTGACCCTGCTCGAACGCCTCTGACACGCGCCGAAGCCACCCACCCGCCCGGGACCGCCAGGGCGGACGTGACCCGTCCGGGACCGCCGGGCGGCCGGCGTCCGCCCGGCACTGTCGGAGCGGGCTGTCGCCCGTCCGGCCTAGCGGCGGGCCGTGGCCTGTTCGCCGAGGGCGGCGATGCCGTAGAGCAGGCCGCCCACCAGGTCGCCCACGCTGAACGCGGTGGCCATCGACATGGCGGTCAGCCGGCAGGCGCCGTCGTTCAGGCGCCGCCTGGCCCGCTCCCCGGTCACGATCTCCAGCGCCCGGCCGCCGAGGTCGACGAAGACCACGACGGCGTCGTCGGCCTCCTCCCCCAGGGCGGCGTGCAGGCGCTCGGCGAAGTGCCGCCGCCCGCCCACCGGCGCCCCGAGGTAGACGCCGAAGCGCAGCCCGCTGCGCCGTTCGGCGGTGTGCAGGGCCTGCCTGACGTCGTCGGCCTGTGCGGCGGTCAGTCCTCGCATCGTCCTCACCATCCCGCCGAGGCGCCGCCGGCGCGCCTGCCCGGCTCCGCCGTCTCCGCGGCGGCCACCCAGTCGTGCTCGGGCACCTCCGCCCAGTGCGCCACCCGGTCCGCCAGGACCAGGCCCGACGTGCTCACCCCGCGCTCGCTTCTATGGGGGCCGCCCAGCCAGACGGGGCCCGCCTCGACCCGGCGCGCGGCACCGCGCCCCGGAATCATGACGAGCAGGCTGATCAGCACGAACAGCCCCATGGACGCCCCGATGAGAAAGAGCAGAATCTCTGCCGCGCTGTTCACACCAAGACCGTAAACCTCACGGGCGGGTCCGGCCAGACCTGTCGGGTCTTCTCACGGTAAGATCGTTTGAAGAGGGATCTCTAGAGAAGAAGAACAATAGAGATACCCCGAAAAGATGCGTGGAACACGATGAGCTGGGCCATAAAACTATGGACACGGCAACACTAGGAATCGATCGAATCTCCGGGTTACGGTGAGTTACGTGGACTCCGACAACCAGCGTGAAGACGGTCACAACACGTCACCTATCTGGGTGAGCGACAGGCCAGAGAGTGAGCAGACCGCCGCCAAGCCTTCGGCGCCCACCTCCACGTACGCGCCGATCGAGCGCGCGTCCGTGCGCACCCTCCTCCAACAGCCGCGCTTCCTCCGCCTGCGCAATCGCGCGATCGTGGCGGTCGCCGCCGGCCTGCTGGTGGGCTTCCTCGCGGGCGACTGGCGCGTGGGGGTGACCGCGGGAGTCATCGCGGCCATCCTCGAAGCCGTCTATCGCGCGCGCTCCAACTCCTCGGTGCCGGCGTGGCGCCGGACGTCCGTGGCGGAGCGGCGTACCGAGGCGCAGTTGCGCAAGCTCGAGCGCAGCGGCTACCGCACGCTGCACGCCAGGGCGATCCCGGGCAGTGAGGCCCAGATCGACCACCTCGTGGTGGGGCCGACCGGCGTCTACGCGGTCGACTCGGAGAAGTGGGACCGGCGGCTGCCCGTGCGTGTGCAGATGGGCAAGAAGCTCTTCCACGGCCCCTTCGACATGAAGCCCCGCCTCACCGAGGCCAAGTGGGAGGCGTCGCAGGCCAGCGAGCTGATCACCGAGTCCTTCGGCCGCGAGATCTCCGTCGTCCCGTCGCTGGCCATCTACGGCCCGCCGGTGCCTTGGAAGATCATGACGATCCGCGGTGTGGACGTCTACCAGGGCGACCGCGCGCGCCGGTGGATCACCAAGCGGGAGCGGGCGCTGACCGACGCCGAGATCGACCGCATCTACGACATCGCCGCCCAGGTGCTTCCCCCGCGCTACGGCGACTCCTGACCGCGCCCCGGCCGGTCCGGCCGGCCGTCAGGAATCCTCCGCCACCCGGGCCGCCAGCCTCGCGCCGAAGGCGTCGAGGTCGGCGGCCAGCTCCGCGCTCGGCGGCAGCCGCCGGGGCAGCCGCGAGTAGAGTGCCGCCCCGAACCCCGCCTGCCGGACGATGTGGTCGATGAGCGCCTCCTGGTCGCGCGGCCACGGGAACGACGGCTGGGCGATGAGCAGGGACACACAGCCGTGCACGGCCGACCACAGGCCCAGCGCGAGCTCCTCGGGGTCGCCTTCGAGCACGCGGGTCTCCACGCAGGCCGTGACCGCGCGCACCATGTGCAGGAACGCCTCGGCGGCGGCCGGTGGCACGCCCGGTGTCGCCGACGGGCGCATCATCAGCACGCGATACTGCACCGGGTGGTCGAGCGCGAAGCGGGCGTATGCGCGGGCGCACCTGCCCAGGGCCAGGAAGGGGTCACCGCCGAGGTTGACGGCGAAGAGGCGGCCCAGCTCGTCCCACACCCGCATGCAGACCGCCTCGACGAGGGCCTCCTTGTCGGCGAAGTGCAGATAGACCGAGGGCGTGGACACGCCGGCCCGCAGGGCTACCGCGCGCAGCGTGAGCGCGTCCTCGCTGCCGGACTCGGTCAGCAGGTCCTCGGCCGCGCGCAGGATCTCCTCGCGGAGCAGCACGCCTTCGCCGCGCCTGGCGCGTACGCGTCTCGTGGTCATGGATCTCACATTGACGCCGTCAGGTTAACGATGTCAATCTGATCAGATGGGGACTTTTCAGGAAGCGACTGCCTTGTCGGCCCTGGGCGACGGCCGGTTCGGGGCCGTGCTGGACGCCGAGTGGAGCGTCGGGACCCGCCTGCACGGCGGCTATCTCCTCGCCGTGCTGGCCAGGGCGGCCGGTGAGAGCGCCGCCGGCGCCGGGCATCCGCATGTGACCGCCGTGAGCGGCACCTTCGTCGAGCCGCCCGAGCCCGGCGAGGCCGTCGCCTCGGTGCGGGTCCTGCGGGTCGGCAGGAGCGTGGCCCAGGTCAGGGCGGTGCTGGCGCAGGAGGGCCGGACGCGGGTCGAGGCGCACGTCACGCTCGGCCTGCTGGACGACGCCGGCCCCTGGTGGTCGGCCCACGAGCCGGTACGGCTCCCGCCCGAGCAGGAGTGCTTCCTGGCCCCCACCGATCCCCCCGGCGCCGGCATGCGGGTGCCGCTGATGGCCGTGGTCGAGGAGCGCATCGACCCCGAGCACCTGGCCTTCGCCTTCGGCGCCCCGTCCGGCCACGGCGTCATCGCCTCCTGGCAGCGGCTGGCCGACGGCTCGGACTGGGACCCGCTGAGCCTGCTCGTGGCGCTCGACCCGGTGCCGCCGGTCTCGTTCGACCTGGGGCTGGCGGGGTGGGTGCCGACGATCCAGCTCTCGGCGTACATCCGCAGGCTGCCCGCCCCCGGGCCGGTCAGGGTGCGGCTGGCGGCCACGGACGTCGGCGGCGACCGGATGGACGAGGTGGCCCACGTGTGGGACGACAAGGGCCGGCTGGTGGCCCAGGCCACCCAGCTCGCCGCCGTGCGCGTGCCCGCCGATCCGAACCCCTGGGGCCGTGTCTAGCGGTAGATCTCCGGGATCGAGCCGCACCACGGGAAGAAGTCGGCCTTGGCGGCCCGGGTGATCTCTCCGCAGGCGCCGATCTGGGTCGGTCGTTCCGCGCCTTTGACGTGCAGGATCAGCACGGCCTTGTCCAGCGGGTACTGCCGGGGCGAGTCCGCGCCGAAGTCGAGCGCGCCGGTGGCGCCCTCGATGGCGTGGCCGCTCTGGTCGGGGGTGTGCAGGGTGCCGAGCTGACGCCAGACGGTGTAGGAGTTCACCGGTACGCGGTGGCGCTCCTTGCCGAGCCGGCGGATCGCGGTGATCATCGTCTCCGTGGCGTCGTAGGCCAGGGCGGCGTGGCCGTCCAGGGTGCGGCCGGGGCCCGGCTCCTCGCACTCGAAGGGGAACGTGGCGAACAGGTCGGTGTAGAAGTCGTGCCGCTGCGGCTGGCCGCACCTGCTGGGCGCGGCGGCGAACGACTCGTAGTAGTAGCCGATGCCGCTGACGGCCGACCTGACGCGTACGTCAGCGACGTACCTGGTCACGTCGTCGCCCCCGAGGATGGTCGGCGGCGAGCCCGCGCACTTGTCGGCCACCCCCTTCACGAACTCGGCGAAGTCGGGGATGCCGCGGCCGGCGAAGTACACCAGGCCGTCGAAGCCGCAGGCCGACACCCCGGCGTCCCTCGGCTCGCCCGCGTAGGGGTCCTCGCTCCTGTCGGCGGCGCCCGGCTTGGCCGTGCCGACCGGGGTGAAGCGGTGTCCCTCGGCCGCGAAGCCGCGCTCCTCGAGTCTGGCCAGGACGCGGGTCTTGAGGTTGGAGGCGTAGTAGTCGGTCTCGTCGTGGGAGTAGTAGACGCGGGCCCGCCGCTCGATCTCGCCCTTCCCGGCCAGCGAGTCGGCGAAGGCGGCGGCGATCCACGCCTGCCGGGAGTTCTGCGGCGCCACCTGGAAGTAGAACGGCGACTCGTTGACCAGGCGGTCGGCGGACAGCGTGGAGGCCACCATGGGCAGCCCGGCCTTGCCCAGCTCCTGGATGGCCGCGACGGTCTCCTGCCGGCTCTGGTCCAGGCCCACGACGCCCACGATGGGCGCCTGGTCGTCGCGGTAGCGCAGCAGCAGCCTGGCGATGTTGGAGCCGTGCTGCATGCGTCCGCCCGCGTTGGCCAGCAGGATGCGGACGATGGGCTCGCTGGGCCCCGCGGAGTCGTTCTGGCGCTTCTGGGCGATCGCCACGCCCGCCAGGCCCTCGCGGGCCGCGGCCAGCGTGTCACGGTCGCTCGAGGTCAGCGCCGCCAGATAGACGATCGTCACGTACGGCCGGGCGCTGCCTTCGCGCAGCCCCGCGGCGCGCCGGTTCTCCTGGTCGAGGACCGCCTGGACGCGTTCCATCTCGGCGTTGCCGGGCGCGAACAGGTAGTCGGGCTCGGCCACCCCGACGCACTCGGTGCCGACGAGCTGCCGGCCGCTCTCCGTCCACGGCGTCCACAGGCCGCTCGCGCAGGCCCCCCTGTGCCAGGCCGCGGTCTGGCCCGCGTACGCGCCGGCCGCGCCCGCCAGGGCCATCCAGAACAGCGCGATCGCGGTCCACGACGACCACCAGGGCGCCACGCGGGCGGGCGGCACCCAGACGGGGTCCGTGACGTCGTACGCGGTGAGGTCGTCGGGCACGGGCGGCGCGCAGACGGCCAGCGGCGTCTCCAGCACCCGGCGCCAGGCGTCGTCGCCGTCGGCGGTGACCAGCTCCCTGCGCCAGCGGATGAGCGTCCACAGCAGCCCCTTGTCGTCCTCCAGCAGGACGGTGTCGGGCGTGTAGGCGACCACCACGAGCGGGTCGAAGCCGCCCAGGTCCGCCCGGCGCTCCTCCAGCAGCTCCACCAGCTCGCCGGCGTGCTCGTTGAGCAGCAGGAGCGGGTAGAAGACGTGCCCGGCGCCGCGTACGTGCACGGGCGAGCGCCTGTACTGCCCGCTCAGGTCGTCCATGAACGCGCTCAGCAGCAGCCGCGAGACCCGTGCTTCGTCGGCCGGGTCGAGGCCGGCGAGCAGGGCCGCCACGCCGGGCGCCTTGGGGTCGCCGTGCGACAGCGCCCGCCGCAGCCGGCGGAAACGCCCGCCGAGACCCGGGACCCGCCCGCTGAGCCGCAGGTCGTGCAGGAACCCGGGTAACAGCCGCAGCAGCAGGTTGACCGGGAAGGGAACGTGGTCGGCGCCCGCGCCCGCCGTGTCCACGCCCCATCCCCAGTCGCGGTCGGCCTCGCGCAGGACGCGGCGGGCGTGCTCCTCCCTGCCGTGGCACTCGGCCAGTTGCTCGGCGACCTGGACCATCAGCCGGTAACGCGGGAAGCGCAGCCTGGTGCTGCGCAGCTCGGCCACGACGCGGGAGAGCATCTTCGGCACCGATTCGCCCGGCTGGACGTCCGGGCAGGCGCGCGGGATGCCCGGGGAGATGAGATGCGTGGCGCTCTTGCCGCGCGCCGCCAGGAGCGCCGGCCAGTCGCCCGCCTCGCTGAGCCGGACGAGCGGGATCCCTCTGCGCTCGACGTGCTGGCCGTCGTCCGTGCCCCGCCGCCATCCGGCCAGCCACGGCCGCCTGGCGGCGTGCGGTGAGTCCTGGACGCCCTCACCCCTGGCCGGTCTGCGGCACAGGCGGTCTATCGTGTGAATGAAGTTGCCGACCCCGGCGGGGTCGTCCAGCATGACTGCCCCGTGCCTCATCTGATCTCTCTAACACGAGTTCCGGTGGGGGCGGCTTCGAATTCCGGCACGATCCGGTAACCAACCGTCCGATCCATGGACAGGCGTCTCAGTTACCGGGCGGTGGCCGTAACATGTGAAGACTCGCCAACGATGGGAGATGCCCAATGCCCGCCCTCAGGTCACGTACAGTCACCCACGGCAGGAATATGGCCGGTGCCCGGGCCCTGCTCCGGGCGACCGGCGTAGCCGGGAGCGATTTCGGCAAGCCCATCATCGCGGTGGCCAACAGCTTCACCCAGTTCGTGCCGGGGCACGTGCATCTGCGCGAGGTCGGCGACGTGGTGTCCGCGGCGATCCGCGAGGCCGGAGCGATCCCCCGCGAGTTCAACACGATCGCGGTCGACGACGGCATCGCGATGGGCCACGGCGGCATGCTCTACTCGCTGCCGTCGCGCGAGCTGATCGCCGACGCCGTCGAGTACATGGTGGAGGCCCACTGCGCCGACGCGCTGATCTGCGTCTCCAACTGTGACAAGATCACGCCGGGCATGCTGCTGGCCGCGTTCCGGCTGAACATCCCGACGATCTTCGTCTCGGGCGGGCCCATGGAGGCCGGCAAGATGCCCGGCAAGAAGCTCGACCTCATCGACCCGATGATCGCCGCCGCCGACGAGTCCGTCTCCGACGCCGAGCTGCTGGAGCTGGAGGAGAGCGCCTGCCCGACCTGCGGCTCGTGCTCCGGCATGTTCACCGCCAACTCCATGAACTGCCTGGCCGAGGCCATCGGCCTGGCGCTGCCCGGCAACGGCACGATCCTGGCCACGCACAAGGCGCGCAAGCAGCTCTTCGAGGACGCGGGCCGGCAGCTCGTGCAGATCACCCGCCGCTACTACGAGGACGGCGACGAGTCGGTGCTGCCGCGCTCGATCGCCACCCGTGAGGCGTTCGAGAACGCGATGACGCTCGACGTGGCGATGGGCGGCTCGACCAACACGATCCTGCACATCCTGGCCGCGGCCCGCGAGGCCGGCGTCGACTTCGGGCTCAAGGAGATCAACGAGGTCTCGCTGCGGGTGCCGTGCCTGTGCAAGGTGGCCCCGGCGACGGACAAATACCACGTCGAGGACGTCCACCGTGCCGGCGGCATCCCCGGCATCCTGGGCGAGCTCGACCGGGCCGGCCTGCTGCACCGCGACGTGCCCACCGTGAACGGCGGCACGCTGGCCGACCTGCTGGCCGCCTGGGACGTGCTCTCGCCCTCGGCCAAGCCGGAGGCCGTGGAGCTGTGGCACGCGGCGCCGGGCAACGTGCGCACGGTCAAGGCTTATTCGCAGGACAACCGCTGGGACTCCCTCGACCTCGACCGCGAGGCCGGCTGCATCCGCGACCGCGAGCACGCCTACACCGCCGACGGCGGCCTGGCCGTGCTCTACGGCAACATCTCGCGCGACGGCTCGGTGGTGAAGACCGCCGGGGTGGACGAGTCGATCTGGAAGTTCAGCGGGCCGGCGGTGGTGTTCGAGTCGCAGGACGACGCGGTCGAGGGGATCCTCGGCGGGCGGGTCAAGGAGGGCGACGTGGTGGTCATCCGCTACGAGGGCCCCAAGGGCGGCCCCGGCATGCAGGAGATGCTCTACCCGACCTCGTTCCTCAAGGGCAAGGGCCTGGGCAAGGCGTGCGCGCTGGTCACCGACGGGCGTTTCTCCGGCGGCACGTCCGGCCTGTCCATCGGCCACACCTCTCCCGAGGCGGCCGAGGGCGGCATGATCGCGCTGGTCGAAGACGGCGACATCATCGACATCGACATCCCGAACCGGTCGCTGGAGCTGCGGGTGCCCGAGGCCGAGCTGGCCGCGCGGCGCGAGCGGCTGCTGGCCGAACTGGGCGGATACCGGCCGCGTGACCGTCAGCGGCAGGTGAGTGTGGCGCTGCAGGCGTACTCGGCGATGACCACGTCCGCCTCCACGGGCGCCTCGCGCGATCTGACGCAGCTCTCGAAGTAAGAACGGCCTGTGCGGCAGGTGAGAGGCTTCTTCCCTGCCGCACAGATTTTCGAAAATTGTCGGTGGTCATCCCTATTCTTGGGGTATGACGACAGTCGTGAAGCACGATACTCGCCCGCTGACGACCGCCGAGATCGCCGCACTCGCACTCTCCCTCGCCCACCTCGGCGCGGGACCGCAGGCCGTCACCGCCAGGCGTGGCCTGCAGCACGCATTCGAGCACGTTGAGCTCGACGACGACGTCATCGCCACCACCCTCGCGACCCTCACCGAGCCCCTCCCCGCCGACGTCGCCTCACGGGCCAGGCTGATGGCCGACGCCATCACCAGCCGGCTCAACATCCGCCTGCACTACCAGGACGCCTCCGGCACGGTCACCGCCCGCGACGTCGAGCCGGTGACCTGCCTGGTCCACCGCGAATACTGGTATCTGGTCGGCGTGTGCCGGATGCGCCGGGCGATCAGGGCGTTCAGGTTCGACCGGATCATCGCGGTCGAGCCCACGCTCACCCCGTCCCGGCCGCACCTGGCCGACCGTTTCCTGCCCTTCCAGCGCCGCAAGCGCCGGGCCACCCGGGCGGCATAGAAACTGGCCTGCGCTTGACCAGGTGAGCACCTGGTCATTGGGCGGTGGCTGGCAGGCTCCCGGACATGCGTGTTCGGGACTGCTCGCTCGTCGCCGCCCTGCTCATCGGGCTGTCCGGCTGCGCCGGGCCACCGGGCGCGACGCCGCGTCCGGTGGCCGCCGCCGGGCAGCGGCCGGGGCTGGTCGCCGAGAGCGTGCTCTCCCCCGCCGAGCGGCGGGCTCTCGACCGCGCGCTGGAGCGCTCTCTGCGCGACCGGCCCGGCAGGGCGGCGCTGGCCGTCTACGACCGCACGACCGGGGCCAGGTACGCCTTCCGCGAGCGCACGCCGTTCATGCTGGCCAGCGTGGCCAAGGTGGACATCCTGCTGGCCTTCCTGCTCGGCAAGCGGGACGAGCGGCTGACCCGGTACGAGCGCACGCTGGTCTCCCGCATGATCCGCGAGAGCGACAACGACAGCGCCCACGAGCTCTACATGACGATCGGCGGCCAGGACGGGCTGACCCGGGTGCTGCACCGGCTGGGGGTGCGGCACACGCGGCCCGGATCGGGGCTCTTCTGGGGATTGACCCACAGCAGGCCGT
Organism: Nonomuraea sp. NPDC050643; assembly: GCF_040654715.1. Taxonomy (NCBI): domain Bacteria; kingdom Bacillati; phylum Actinomycetota; class Actinomycetes; order Streptosporangiales; family Streptosporangiaceae; genus Nonomuraea; species Nonomuraea sp. NPDC050643. Next base: position 44,132 of record NZ_JBFAIM010000017.1, read on the forward strand.
CGGACCAGGTGAAGGTGCTGGAGCGACTCACCGACCCCGGCGGGCCGCTGCCGGCCGGCAAGCGGCGCTACGCGCTGCGCCTCATGTCGTCCGTGACGCCCTCGCAGGTCTGGGGGGTCAGTGAGGCAGCGGCCAAGGGTGAAGTGGCGCTCAAGAACGGCTGGCTGCCCGCTGAGGCGCACCACGGGCTGTGGACGGTCAACAGCGTGGGACGGTTGCGGGTGAGCGGCCATGACCTGCTGCTCGCGGTGCTGACCGAGCGCAGCCCCGACATGGAGACCGGCGTCGCCACCGTCGAGCGGCTGGCCAGGGTGGCGGTGAGCACGCTCACGCGATCGAGGACGGCCGTCGGGGCCTGAGGGTCAGGTCGGGCCTGAGAGCCAGGTCGGGCCTGAGAGCCAGGTCGGGCCTGAGAGCCAGGTCGGGCCTGAGAGCCAGGTCGGGCCTGAGAGCCAGGTCGGGCCTGAGGGTCAGCCGCAGCAGCCCCCGCCGCAGCAACCGCCACCACCGCTCGCCTTGGGCGTGGCCGCACCGCCCGTCATGGCGACCGTGGACAGCAGTTTCACCGTGTCGTCGTGGCCCTCGGGGCAGGACGCCGGGTCGTCGGAGGCCGCCATGGGGCGGGAGACCTCGAACGTGGAGCCGCAGGCGCGGCAGCGGAAGTCGTATCGCGGCATGGGCCAACTGTAACCGCTAGGCGGCGTAGGTGATGTGGGCGTAGTCGGAGACGGGCTCGTAGCCGATCGACTGGTAGATGGAGTTGCTGGTCGGGTTGTCCAGGTCGGTGAAGAGCACGACCTCGTCGCAGCGTTCGGCCAGGCCGGTCCGGGTGGCGTACGCGGTGACGGCGGCGCCGTAGCCGCGTCTGCGGCACGACGGAGGCGTGTAGACGGGGCCGATCCGGCACACTCCCCCGGCCGCCGGGGAGAGCGCGGCGAGGGCGACCGGCGCGCCGTCGGCCTCCCACACGAACAGCTCCCGGGCCGCCAGCCGCCGGGCGACGCGGTCCACCACGTCGCCCTCGCCCATCCGCACCTCGTCGCCGAACGCCTGGTACCAGCTCACCAGCAGCGGGAAGTCCCCGGGGACGGCCGGTCTGCCCTGCCCCGGCACGTCGGGGACGGTGAGCGTGCCCAGGCGGTAGAGGCGCTCGGACACCACCCTCTCGGGCGCTCCGAGCAACCGGGTGACCTCGTCGGTCACCTCCAGGGGGCCCACGAACACGGGCAGGTCGCCGTTCAGCGCCTCGACGAGCGGCGCGACCGCCTCGACGGGCACGGCGAAGAGTCCCACGGGGTGCGGTGGGGTGTGGAACACGGCCCCGCGGACCTCGCCGCCGGCCGTCCACCAGCCGAAGAGGGGATCCTCGACGGGCATGCCGGCCCGCAGGCCGGCCAGGACGGTCAGCGGGACGGTGTGCCGCACGGGGTCGCCGAGCAGGAACGGCTCGGCGACCGCGGCGTACTCCTCAGTGTCTGAGGTGAAGGTCCACATGCCTGCTCATGCTGTCAGGCGGCGGCCTTCCGGATCAAAGCGGTTTCAGGCCCCTTATGCTGCGGCCTCGAGGTAGGGCGCCCACTGCGGGTCACCGATGAGCGAGGCGCCGATGAGCCGCCAATGGGCGCCCCGTGGCACCGCGGGGCTGACGCGAAGCGTCCACCCCAGCTCCTCCAGGTATTTGTCGGCCTTGCGGTGGTTGCAGGTGGTGCACGAGGCGACGCAGTTCTCCCAGGTGTGGGTGCCGCCTCTGGACCGGGGGATGACGTGGTCGATGGTCTCGGCCTTCAGCCCGCAGTAGGCGCAGCGGTAGTCGTCGCGCCGCATGAGGGCGGCCCTGGTCAGCGGGATGCGCGACCGGTAGGGGATGCGGACATATCTCCGGAGTCTGATCACCGAGGGGACATCGAGCGTGCAGCTCGCGGAGCGCAGCACTGCGCCCCTGCCGTCGCGGTGCACGACGTCGGCCTTCTCCCGCAGCACCAGCACGATGGCGCGGTGCAGCGAAAGGGTGGTCAGTGGCTCGTAGGTGGCATTCAGCAGCAGGACTTGGCGCGTCATCGGGCCTCTCCCCGCTGCGTGCGTATCAAAGGGGACATGCCGCGGCATGTCCCGACTGTCGGCCCCTCCTGGGGCACTAGTGCTTCCGTCACGTGGACCTCCGCCGGACGGCCCAGCGGATGGTCACCACGGCACCGTCCTGTCACCAAGTCTGGCGTTTGCACCGTGGTCCCCGCCACCCCAAAAACCTCCCGCGGGAATGACCAGAGGGACACACGATACGTTTTATGCCCGCTCTACCAGCCCTTTACGCCTGCCCGTTGGCAGTAGGGTTCCTGGCATGACGCGAGAGCAGTATCCGACCGCACGCCGCGAAGACACCGTTGATCTCATTCATGAGACACCCGTGCCCGACCCCTACCGGTGGCTGGAGGATCCGGACAGCCCGGAGACGAAGGGATGGCTGCTCGCGCAGTCCGGGCTGTTCGACCAGGAGCGGGGCCCGCAGCGGTTCAAGAGCCGGATCGCCGAGTTGCTCAGGTCCGGCTCGGTGGGCACGCCGGCGTGGCGCGGGGAGCGCCACTTCTTCACCCGCCGCACCCCCGACCAGGAGCACGCCGTCTACTACGTGGCCGAGCCCGACGGCACCGAGCGGGCGCTGATCGACCCGATGGCGCTCGACCCGTCGGGGCTGACCACGCTCGACGCGGCGCAGCCGGACAAGGAGGGGCGGCTGCTGGCGTACCAGATCTCGGTGGGCGGCAACGAGGAGTCGGTCCTCTACCTTCTCGACGTCACCACGGGTGAGCGGGTCGAGGGGCCGATCGACCGTTGCCGCTACTCCCCCATCGCCTGGCTGCCCGGCGGAGAGGCGTTCTACTACGTGCGCCGGCTGCCGAGCACGGAGGTTCCGGAGAACGAGACGCAGTTCCACCGCCGCGTCTACCTCCACCGCGTCGGCACCTCCACCGAGGACGACGTGATGATCTTCGGTGACGGCCTGAAGATGACCAACTACTACGGTGTCTCGGTCTCGCGTGACGGCCGCTGGCTGCAGGTGTCGGCCCACGAGGGCACCGCGCCGCGCAACGACCTCTGGGTGGCCGACCTGACCGAGTCCCGGATCGACCGGCCGCGGCTCAAGGTCGTGCAGGAGGGCGTGGACGCGCAGACGGGGCTCGTGTTCGGCCGCGACGGCCGCCTCTACGTGCACACCGACCGCGACGCGCCCCGGGCCCGGGTGTGCGTCACCGACCCGGCGGAGCCCGGTTTCGAGACCTGGCGCGACCTGATCCCCGAGGACCCCGAGGCGGTGCTGTCCGACTTCGCGATCCTCGACGAGCTGGAGCGCCCGGTCATGCTGGTGAGCTGGACCCGCCACGCGATCAGCGAGATCACCGTGCACGACCTGGCGACCGGCGAGCGCCTCGGCGAGGTGCCCACGCCGGGCCTGGGCACGATCGGCGGCCTCTCCGAGCATCCCGAGGGCGGTCACGAGGCGTGGTTCGGCTACACCGACAACACCACGCCGCCCACCATCCAGCGCTACGACGCGAGCACGGGCGAGACCACGCTGTGGGCGGCCTCCCCGGGCGCGGTCGAGGTGCCGGCGGTCCGCACCGAGCAGGTGGTCTACCGGTCGAGCGACGGCACGGACGTCCGCATGCTGATCATCTCCCCGGCCGACGCCACGCCGGGGCCGCGCCCCACCATCCTGTACGGCTACGGCGGCTTCGGCCTGTCCATGACCCCCGGCTACTCCGCCTCGGTCCTGACCTGGGTGGAGGCGGGCGGCGTCTACGCCATCGCCAACCTGCGCGGCGGCGGCGAGGAGGGCGAGGATTGGCACCGCGCCGGCATGCTGGCCAACAAGCAGAACGTGTTCGACGACTTCCACGCCGCCGCCGAGCACCTCATCGCCACCGGTGTCACCACGCGGGCCCAACTCGGCATCTCGGGCGGCTCCAACGGCGGCCTGCTGGTCGGCGCCGCGCTGACGCAGCGCCCCGACCTGTACGCCGCCGTGGTCTGCTCCGCGCCGCTGCTCGACATGATCAGATACGAGAAGCACGGCCTCGGCGCCACCTGGAACGTCGAATACGGCTCCGCCGACGACCCCGAGCAGTTCGGCTGGCTGCTGGGCTACTCGCCCTACCACCACGTCAAGGAGTCGGTGGCCTACCCGGCGACGCTGTTCACGGTCTTCCAGTCCGACACGCGGGTGCACCCGCTGCACGCGTGGAAGATGTGCGCGGCGCTGCAGCACGCCTCGACGGCCGACCGGCCCGTGCTGCTGCGCAACGAGGCCGAGGTGGGGCACGGCGCACGGTCGGTGAGCAGGTCGGTGGACCTGTCGGCCGACACGCTGACGTTCCTCGCGCGGCACACCGGGCTGTAGTCCGTGCGGTGCGCCGGACAGTAGTCTCGACGGTATGAGCACGCTGGGGCTGGCCATGGTCGAGGCCGTCCCCAGCGCTGCGTTGCGACCCTATGTGCTGCGGCTGTGCGCCTACCGCGAGCACTACGCCGCGCCGGTGACCCGGTCGGAGATGGCGATGCCGGGGGCGGTGCTCATCCTGGCGTTCGGCACGCCGATGGAGGTGGACGGGGAGCGGGTCTCGGCCTTCACGGGCGGCCTGAGCGACCGGTTCACCGTCACCCGCTCGGCGGGGCCGTCCGAGGGCGTGGAGGTCTATCTCACGCCGTTCGGGGCCAGGAGGCTCTACGGGATGCCGATGCGGCATCTGACGAACCGGGTGGTGCCGGTCGGCGACCTGCTCGGGCCGTGGTCGGCCCTCATGGTGGAACGGCTGGCCGAGACGCCGTCGTGGCGCGAGCGGCTGGCGCTGACCGACCGGCTGCTGTGCGAGCGGATCGCGGCGGGCCCGGCGCTGCGGCCCGAGTTGCCGTGGGCGTGGGCGCGGCTGCTGGAGTCCGGCGGCAGGCTGGGCGTGTCGTCGCTGGCCGAGTCGCTCGGCTGGAGCCAGCGCCATCTCGTCGCCCGCTTCCAGGACCAGATCGGGCTGCCACCGAAGACGGCGGCCCGGGTGATCAGGTTCGGGCGGGCCCTGCGGCTGCTGCGGTCCGGCACGGCCATCGCCGAGGTGGCGGCGGAGTGCGGCTTCTACGACCAGGCGCACATGAACCGCGACTTCCGGGTCCTGGGCGACACGACGCCGGGTCGGATTTATCCAAGACCGGCCGCCTGACCAGGGGCATGCTGGGTCGTATGACGCGAACCGTGTACGCACTAGCCCGCTACCAGGACTGCCAGGCCGCGCTCGACTTCCTGACCGCCGCGTTCGGCTTCCGGGTGCACGAGGCCTCCAAGAACGACCAGGGCCTGGTGAACCACGCCGAACTGCTCGTCGGCGACGACCTCATCATGATCGGCCAGGGGAAGCCCGGCGGGCCCGGGATCTACATCGCGGTCGGCGACGTCGACGCCCACCACGACCACGCGAAGGCCGCCGGGGCCTCGATCACGATGGAGCTGATCGACCAGCCGTACGGGTCCCGCGAGTACGCCTGCCAGGACCCCGAGGGCAACCCCTGGTATTTCGGGACCTACCGGCCCTGACGCCCTCCGCCGGTGGCGCCCGCCACGACGGGACCTAGCGGGGGAAGATGATCGTCTTGTGCCCGTCGAGGAGCACCCGCTGCTCGGCGTGCCACTTGACCGCCCTGGCCAGGGCCACGCACTCCACGTCGCGCCCCATCGCCACCAGGTCCTGCGGGGAGTGGCTGTGGTTGACCCTGGCCACCTCCTGCTCGATGATCGGCCCCTCGTCGAGGTCGGAGGTCACGTAGTGGGCCGTCGCGCCGATGAGCTTGACGCCCCGGTTGTACGCCTGGTGGTACGGCTTGGCCCCCTTGAACGACGGCAGGAACGAGTGGTGGATGTTGATCGCCCGTCCCGCCAGTTTCTCGCAGAGCTCGGCCGAGAGCACCTGCATGTAGCGGGCCAGCACCACCAGGTCCACCTGATAGTGCTCGACCAGCGCCAGCACCTCGGCCTCCTGCCGCCCCTTGGTCTCCGGCGTGACCGGCAGGTGGTGATAGTCGATCCCGTACGACTGCGTGAGCGGCCGCAGGTCGGGATGGTTGGAGGCGACGGCCACGATCTCGATGTCGAGCGCCTTCGAGCGGACGCGGTAGAGCAGGTCGTTCAGGCAGTGGTCGAACTTGCTCACCATGATCAGCACCCGCGGCTTCCTGGCCACGTCGCGCAGCCTGAACTCCATGGCGAAGTCCGGCGCGAGCGCGGCGAAGGCGGCGTTGAGGTCGTCTTCGCCCAGCGGCCCCGCGAACTGCACGCGCATGAAGAAGCGCTGCGCCACCCGGTCGCCGAACTGCTGGCTTTCGATGATGTTGCATCCGTGCCCCGCCAGCAGGCCGGAGACGGCGGCCACCACACCGGGCCGGTCGGGACAGGACAGCGTCAGGATGTATTCGGCGGGGCTGGTCATGCCTTCACTCTCACGGGTGTGGATCATGGGGCGCCATGCGGCTGATCTCGGCAGGTTACCGGTCGGCGGCCCGGGTCCGAGACTACCCGCGGCGAGAGGTTTCCCGTTTCCGGGCCGGTGCCGCGCGGACTCCCCTCCATCTTTCCCGTGATCTCGGGTAGTAATTGGACATTACGGACGGAACGTATTGACGCTCGGGGGTACGCCTGGCTTCCCACGGGGCCGTCGGTCGGTCGAACGTGCCCCGGGCGGGGCCGGAAGGAGCGCGTGTCGTTGGAAGCCGTCGTACTGATCGTGGTCGCCGGCCTGTTCGCCGTCGTGTCCGGGGTCAACGACGGGGGCGCCCTCCTGGCGACGGGGCTCAAGCTGCCCACGGTCCGGCCGGCGACCGGGATCATCACGCTGGTCGTGCTCGTGGCAGTGGTGCCGCTCGTCACGAACCAGGTGGCGCTGACGTTCGTGACCAGGCTGGCCTCCTTCGACGAGCCCGGCGGCCAGATCGCGATGCTGCTCGCCGTGATCGCGTCGCTGGTCGTGGTGACCGTGCTCAGCGCGAAGGGCCGGCCGACGAGTCTCACGCTGGCCGTCGTGGGCGGGCTGACCGGGGCGGGGCTGGGATGGGGGCTGGAGGTCTCGCCGGGGGCGGTGGCGCAGGTGCTGGCGTTCGGGCTGGCGGCGCCGTTCGCCGGCGGGCTGCTGGCCTGGGTGGTCATCCGCCTCCTGGTCAGCGTGACCACGGCCAGGGGGCTGCGGCGCTGGCACTGGGTGGGGTTCCTGGTCCAGACCTTCGCGTACGCGGCCAACGACGGGCAGAAGATGCTGGCCGTGTTCATGATCGCGGCGGGCTTCTCCGGCGCGCCTCCGGCGTACACGGTGGCGGCGGCGGTGCTCTTCGGGCTCGGCACCCTCTACGGCCTGCCCAAGGCCGGCCGCACGCTGAGCCGCGAGATCATCGTCTCCCGGCCGCTGCACGGGGTGGCGGCCGAGCTGTCCGCGGGCACGGCGGTGCTCGCGTGCGCCGCCGCCGGCATGCCGGTGAGCATGACCCAGGCCATCGCCGGCGGGCTGATCGGCGCGGGCGTGGCGCAGGGCGGCGGCCGGGTCCGCTGGTACGCGGCTGTCAAGATCGTCGCCGCCTGGCTGCTGACGCTGCCCGCCAGCGCGCTGCTCGGCTGGACCCTCGCACTGGTCCTCAAGGGGTTCGAGGACGTGGAATTCTCATGAAGGGACGTACGCGTGTGAAGCGCCGACGCCTGCCGAAGGTGAGCCCGCGGTGAAGCGGCTGCGGCGGATCCGGGACCTCATGACCGGCCGCATGGACAGCGCGCTCACCGAGGCCCTGCTCGGGCAGCTCGAAGCCACGAAGGAAGGCGCCTGGCTGGCCATGGCCATGATCGGCGGCGAGGTCGGCCGGACGGGTGCGCACGAGCAGATGCGCTCGATCGAGCACCTCGGCGACGAGGAGCGGGCCCGCCTGGTCGACGAGCTCAAGACCGCCCTGGTCACGCCGATCGACCGGGAGGACCTGTTCCGGCTCTCGCGCTCGATCGACGACGTGCTCGACTCCCTGCGGGACTTCGTCCGGGAGTCCCACCTTTACCGGGTGCCCGACCAGATCCGCTTCACGCCGATGCTCGACCAGGTCATCGTGGGCATCGACGCCCTGGAGGAGGCCGTGCGCGACCTCGCCTCCCGCCCGTCCGTGGTGACCCGGGACGCGCTGGAGGCGAAGAAGGCGGGCGGGGTGATCCGGCGCATGTACCAGTACGAGATCTCGCGCATCTTCTCCGGGGAGATCACCGCCGACGCGCTCAAGGAGCGGGAGCTGGTCCGCCGCCTCGAGATCGTCGGCGTGGCCATCGGCGACGCGGCGGACGCCATCACCGACGGCGCGATGAAGCGGTGATCCGTTACCCGGCGAAGGCGTCGACGCCCGTGAGGCGGGCCGACAGCGTCCACAGGCGGGCGGCCTGCTCCGGGTCGACGGCGTGGGCGCGCACGCCCGGCCCCATGCCCTGCTCCGAGGTGGACTCGGCGATGTCGCAGTCCTCGCAGTAGACGCCGCCCATCCCGGCGAGCTGCGGCGAGGTCGCCGCCCACACCTGGGTGGCCGCCCCCTGCTCCGGCGTCTTGAAGTCGAGCAGCGCGTTGCCCTCGTCGTCGATCCAGCCCGCCGCCACCATCTCCTCCTTCGGGAGGTGGCGCTGAAGCGGGGTGAGGATGCCGCCGGGGTGCAGCGCGAACGCGCGGACCCCCGCGTCCTGGGCGAGCCTGTCGAGGTGCACGGCGAACAGCACGTTCGCCGTCTTCGCCTGGCCGTAGGCCTGCCACTTGTCGTAGCCCCGCTCGAACTGGACGTCGTCCCAGCGGATGCCCGAGGCGCGGTGGCCGCCCGACGAGACGGACACCACCCGGCCCCGGCCGGCGGCGATGGCCGGCCAGAGACGGTTGACGAGCGCGTAGTGGCCGAGGTGGTTGGTGGCGAACTGCGCCTCCCAGCCGGGCCCGACGCGCGTCTCCGGGCAGGCCATGATGCCCGCGCTGTTGATGACGATGTCGGCGGCGCGGCCCGTGGCGAGGAAGCGCTCGGCGAACCCGCGTACGCTCTCCAGGTCGCCCAGGTCGAGCTCTCCCACCTCGACCCCGTCGATGCCCTTGAGCGCCTCCTGGGCGGTGTCGAGGCGGCGGGCGGGGACGACGACGTGGGCGCCGGCGCGGGCCAGGGAGCGCGTGGTCTCCAGGCCGATGCCGGAGTAGCCGCCGGTGACGATCGCCAGCCTCCCGGACAGGTCGATCCCCTGGAGCACCTCGTCCGCGGTGCTCCTGGCGTCGAAGCCCGATCCGATCCTGTGCTGTGCAGTGGTCATGCAACCCACGGTATGAATTGGAGTGCACTCCAGGTCAAACGTGGGCAGTGATCTTCCTGAAGTGGGTTGCCCCGAGGCCCTCATCGGCGCTCCAATGTGAGACATGATCAAAGAGCGGCCCCGGGTGGCGGTGGCGAGCCGCCGGTCCCTGCCGGGCGCGCTCGATCCGTACGTCGACCCGATCCCGGCGGACGCCGCCGACGCCGACGGATACGTGGGCCCGGCCGCCGATGCCCGGCGCATCGCGCGAGACCGCCCCCTGCTGCCCGTGGCGGAGGAGGGGGACCTGCCGGAGGGCTTCGTGGAGCGGGTGTTCGCGCACGCCAGGCTGCGGACGTTCCTGGAGGGCGACTGGCGGGTCGGCGACCTGGTGTGCTTCCACGCGCGGCACAAGATGCAACTGCTCGCCCACGACCCCGTGCGCTACCGGCAGGCCGGGCGGGTGGTGGCCGGGGCCGCCGCGCTGCCGCGCGCGGAGGTGGCCGCCGAGTACACCGAGGTGTTCCAGGCCACGCTCGCCGCCGAGGCCACGGTCGGCAGGAACGTCAACGCGCTGCAGCACTGCCTGGGCATGCTCGACCTCGACCCCGCGCGCCGGGCCGACCTGGTCGAGGTCATCGAGTCGTACCAGGCCGGGCTGGCGCCGCTGAGCGTGCCCGCCACCCTGCTGCGCCACCACGCCCGCGGCGAGGCGGCCTCCTGGGTGCGCGACCAGACCTACCTGTCCCCCTACCCCGACGACCTGCGAGGCCCTGGATGACGGAGACCACCAGCGCCCGGCCCGCCGCGCGGGTCCTCTGCCTCGACCGCGACGGCCGGGTGCTGCTGATGCACTGGTACGACAAGGTCAGCGGCCAGGACGTCTGGGAGCCGCCGGGCGGCGGCGTCGACCCCGGCGAGACGCCCCTGGAGGCGGCCCGGCGGGAGCTGACCGAGGAGACCGGGCTGCCGGCCTCGGCCGTGAGCGACCGGTGCGTCGAGGTCGAACGCGACTTCACCTGGTTAGGCGTGCGCTACGTCAAGCGGGAGCCCTTCTACCTGGCGATGTTCGACGAGCCCCGCCCCCACGTGCGCCCCGGCGCGCTGACGGAGGAGGAGAGCGCCGCCTTCCTCGGCCATCTGTGGGCCGAGGAGTTGCCCGGCAACGTCGATCCGCCGGAGCTGGCGAAGATCATCGAACGCCTCACCGCAGATCCAGGGTGACGCCCGCCGCGGCGACCGACAGCTCACCGCCGTATGACGCGGCCGCCGCCGCGAGCGCGGGCTCGGCGGGCGTGTCGGGCCACAGGTGGGTGAGGAGCAGCCGCCCCACCCCCGCCGACGCCGCCGTACGGCCCGCGTCCAGGGCGCTCGACAGGTAGGGGGCGTCCTCGTCGGGCACGCGTTCGGGGTAGGTCGCCTCCGCCACCAGCAGGTCCGCGTCCTTCGCCAGCGAGACCAGCTCGGCGGACGGCCCCGTGTCGCCGGTGTAGGCCACCACCCTGCCGCCCGGGCCGGTCAGCCGGAGCCCGGCGTTGGGCACGTGGTGCGGCAGGTCGAAGACGTCGAGGCGGAAGGGCCCGATCTCCTGCGGCGTGCCGGGCGACAGCTCGCGCAACGTGAAGCTGCTCGCCAGCATGCGCGGTTTGTCCAGCGCCAGGACGGCGTCGAGCGCGCCCGGAGGAGCGTGGACGGGCAGCGCCGCCGCCGGGGTGTCGGCCAGCGCGCGGGCCCGCAGCAGCGGGTTGAGGTCGGCGCAGTGGTCGGGATGGCCATGGGTGACCAGCACCGCGTCCACGTCGGCCGCGCCCATCCGCTCGAGCAGGCGGGGCAGAGTGGCGTAGCCGGGGTCGACCAGGACCCGGAAGCCCTCCTCCTCCACCACGTAGCCGCTGCACGCCTGCCCGGCCGCCGGCCAGGCCCCGCAACCGCCCAGGACGGTCAGTCTCACGCGTACCCCAATTCGGTCATCGTCGCCGTCATCAGCCCCCGTAGCAGGGACCCGGCCAGCTTCTCGTGCTCGGGCTCCACCGGCAGCCCCTTGGCCACGCGGTCCTGGTAGACCCCGCGCTCACCACCGTAGGGCAGCGAGGTCATCCCGACGGCCACGGTGACCCTGGTGCCGCCCTGCGGCAGGACGGCCACCGCGTGCGTACGCAGGCAGATCTCGTCGGGGGCGCCGTACCAGCCGCACTTGACCGCGGCCCCCGGTGACCGTGTCGCCTCACGCGCGCCGAACGCCTGCCCGTCGCCGACCGCCTCCATCCAGGCGAGCACGGTCCGCGCGACCGCGTCGCCGGAGAGGGCGGCCTGGGCGAGCACCGCGTACGCGTCCGCGACCTCCTCGGCCGACACCTCGACGGAGCCGAACCTGGACGGGTCGCCGTTCGGCACCGACCAGCTCACCCCGGTGCGCTCGCGGAGGTCGTCGAGGATGACGCGCGGGCCGACGGCCAGCCACAGGTTGAGCGTGTCGGCGTTGGAGGAGATGACGACGGCGGGCTCGGCGTGGCGCCGCCACCGGTCGGAGTCGGGGATGCGGGCGGCGCTGACCCAGGCGTAGAGAGGCTTGAGAAGGGAGGCGCAGCGCAGCCGGGTCAGGCCCGCGCGCACGCTCACCGTGCGGGCGGGCGGCCCGCCGTAACCGCGCCTGATGCCCGCGGCCTGGACGCTGGCACCGGGGTCGAGATCGTCGATCAGCTCATAGAAGCCCACGTCACCACCGTAGACCTACGGCGGAGTGCCCCAGCGTCCTTGGTACCACTCCATGGTCGGCGGCTCGCCGGGCAGCGCCGTGGCGCCCGGGGCGCGCAGCCCGTCGAGCGCGATGACCAGCAGGCGCTGTTTGACGTGCTCGTGCTGCGGGGCGGGCGGCCCGGGGGCCGGGCGGCTGAACTGCTCGATGAGCAGGGAGACGTCGAGCGTGGTGACGTCGCTCCTGAGCACGCCGGCCTCGTGCGCCCTGGCCACGAGCCGCTCGGCCGCCTCGTCGGCCCGCCGCGCGGTGCCCCACATCTCGGCGGTCACCTCGATGGTGCCCGCGACCGGCGCCAGCGCGCCCGACCGGTTGCCCACGCAGGTGCGGATGTAGAGGGCCAGGCCCTCCCACGGGTCAGGCTCGGCGAGCCCGGCCTCGGCCGCCTCCACCCCCCGCTCCATGGCGATCAGGCACAGCCGCTGAAGCAGCTCCTCCTTGGTGCGGTAGCGGCGGTAGAGGCTGCCCATGCCCACGCCCGCCTGCTTGGCGATGGCCGACACCGGCGCGTCGAAGCCCTGCGTGGTGAACACCTCGTGCGCCGCCCGCAGCAGGCGCAGGTCGTTGCGTGCCGCTTCGGCCTGCCGGCCGCGTGTGGTCATGGCGTACAGGATACTGTCGGAGCGAATTGCTCCGATAAAGATGAGGTGTGGCATGCGCGCGGTGGTCCTGAGGCGGTACGGCGGGCCGGAAGAGCTGGTCGTGGAGGAGGTGCCGGACCCGGTTCCCGGGCCCGGCCAGGTGGTCGTCGAGGTCGAGGTGGCCGGCATCACGTTCGTGGAGACGCAGGTCCGGGCGGACCGGGGGCCATGGCGGCCCGAGCTGCCCCTGGTGCTCGGCAACGGCGTGGCCGGGAGGGTGACGTCCGTGGGCGAGGGCGTGGCCGCCGCGCTCGAGGGCACGCGCGTGGTCAGCGCGCTGGGCGGGCGCGGCGGGTACGCCGAGCTGGCCGTGGCCTCCGCCGGCGACCTCATCCCGATCCCCGCCGGCCTGCCGGACGAGGTCGCGGTGGCGCTGCTGGCCGACGGGCGCACCGCCGTGGCGCTGACGCGCGCCGCCGCGCCGCGCCCCGGAGAGTGGGTGCTGGTCGAGGCCGCGGGCGGCGGCGTGGGCAGCCTGCTCGTGCAGCTCGCCCGTGAGGCGGGGGCCCGCGTGGTCGGCGCGGCCGGCAGCGCCGCCAAACGGGACCTGGCCGCGAGCCTCGGCGCCGAGCTGACCGTCGACTACACCGACCCCGGCTGGACCGACGTCGTACGCGCGGAGACCGGCGGCCTCGACGTGGTCTTCGACGGAGTGGGCGGCGAGATCGGCGCGGCGGCCCAGGGGTTGCTGAAGGACGGCGGGCGGCTGAGCGCGCACGGCATGGCGGGCGGCCCCATGACCACCCCCGATCCGCGGGTGACGGCGGTCGCCTGGCAGCCGCCGGACCTGCGCGAGGCGTCGGTGCGGGCGCTGGAGCTGGCCGTCGCCGGGCGCCTGCGCCCCACGATCGGCGCCAGGTTCCCGCTGGAGTCGGCCGCCGCGGCGCACGCCGCCATCGACGCGCGCGCGGTCACCGGCAAGACCCTGCTCACGCCAGTGCGGCGGCGAAGCGGTCCCGCAGCTCCGACAGGCGCTTGACGGGCTCGTTGCTGAAGACCAGGCGGACGTAGCGGCGCGCGACCGCCTCCCCCCACGCCGTCATCGGGGTGGCGGCGACGCGCCCGCGTTCGAGCAGACGGGCGGACAGGTCGGCGGCCGTCAGGCCCATGGCCTCGGCGTCCACCAGGCAGGACCAGCCGCCGCCCGCCCGCACCACCGGCAGGTCGCCGAGCTGCGTCACCACCGTGTCGTGCCGGGCCTGGTACTCCGCCACCGCCTCGGCCACGCCCGACGGCTCCCTGAGCGCGGCGGCGGCGCCCATCTGCTGGAAGCCGCCGGCCACCGTGGTGTTGTAGACGGTCGCCACCATGATCCGGCTCATGATGTCCGCCGGGCCCGCGACCCAGCCGATGCGCCAGCCGATCATGCGGTACTCCTTGGACATCGACCCGATGATGATCGTCCGCTCGGCGAGGCCGGGCACGCGGCACGGGTTGATCCGGGGGTGACCGTCGAAGACGATGCGCTCCATGGCCGCGTCATAGACCAGATACGCGTCCGCGCGCTCGCACACCCGGGCGACCTGCGCCCAGTCCTCCTCGTCCAGCACCACGCCGGAGGGCATCGACGGGCTCATCAGCAGCAGTGCCGCCGCCGAGCGCACCTGGGCGAGGGCCTCGCGGTCGAGCCGCCAGTGGCCGTCGCGCACGCGCAGCGGCACGAAATGGGGCCGGGCTCCGGACAGCCGTACGCGCTGGAGCAGGCCCGCGTACGTGGGGTCGGTGAGCACCACCCGATCGCCGGGCTCGGTGGTGGACAGCAGCACGGGCATGACGGCCGAGGTGCCGCCGGAGGTGATGACCACCTGCCGCAGCGGGTCGTAGTCGAGCCCCGTACGCGTGCGCAGGTCGGCCGCGACCGCCTCGCTCAGCGCCGGCAGCCCGGTGAACGGCAGCCAGCTGTTGCCCGTCCCTTCGGCCAGGGACCGCCGCGACGCGGCGACGGCGGCGGGCGGGGGCGGGACGTCGGTGTCGAGGTTCTCCAGGCGCAGCACGTCGGGGTCCTGGCCGGCGGCGGCCGCCACCTTGTCGATGTCGAACGGCCGCACCTGCGCGAACCGGGAGTTGGGCCGCATGACAGCACCTCCGCCGAGGGTTCCGTATACGGAACAGTCCCTTGTCGGGCCTCCCCCTGTCAAGGCCCTCGCACGGAACTCGTGACCTCACAACCCGAAGCGCACGTAGGAGACCACCAGCGCCACCGGCACGAGCGCGACCACCCCGACCCCGGTCAGCACCCGCCACCGCCGCGCCACCCGCCCCTCCGTCACGAACGCCGCCAGCGCCCCCGCCCCGGCGAACGCCAGCCCGGCCGTCACCGCGTGCGCCACCGGCGACGTCCACGACGGCAGCGCCTCCCCGACGGCCCTGAACACCACCAGCGCCCCGGCCGCCACCAGCGCCACCCGCCGCCCGGGCCGCACGTCCACCCGCTCCAGCACGAACACGGCCCCGACCAGCACGCCCACGCTCACCACGACCACCAGCCCGACGGCCGGCACCAGGCACCCCCAGTCCTCACACCCGACCCCGGCCCAGGCCAGCCGCACGGTCGCCCACCACAACACTCCCAGCACGGCCCCCACCAGCGCGGCCCGCCCGATTCGCCCCCTCATAACCCCAATGCTCCCACCGCCCCGGCGCCTACCCGGCCGAACGAACCAGCCCCCGGCCAGGGGAGGCGGTCAGGGGAGGTGGTCAGCGCGGTGTTCGTCGGCGGTGGCCTCGGTGTCGCGGCCCAGGGCCCGGAGGGCGACGGCGCGGTTGAGGTACAGGTCGGCCTGCGGTTGGAGGTCGATGGCGCGGGTCAGGTCCGCGATCGAGCCCTCCAGGTCGCCGATCGTGTAGCGGAGCACACCCCGGTTGCCCCAGGCGGCCGCGAGGCCGGGGGCCTGCTCGACGGCCGCGTTCAGGGCCGCCTCCGCCTCGGCGAGCCGGCCCGCCGTCGTCTCCAGTTGCCCCAGGATCGTCAGCAGGTGCGGGTTGCCGGCCGCCAGCGCGAGCCCGGCCGTCACCTCGGCCCTGGCCTCCTCGTCCCGCCCCAAGGCCGCCAGCAGCCCGGCCCGGTTGATGTAGGCGTCCAGGTAGGCGGGATCCAGCTCGATCACCAGTGCCAGATCGGCCAGCGCCTCCTCGACGTCCCCCCGCACGGTACGCAGCTCCGCCCTGTTGTAGTACCCCTCCGGCAGCGGTGGCCCGGCCCGGATGGCCCGCTCGAAGTCGGCCAGCGCCTCCTCGTGCCGTCCCAGCTTGAACAGCAGGTTCCCCCGCTCCAGGTGGTAGTCGGGGAAGCCGGGATCGATCGCGATGGCCGCCCCGTAGTCCTCCAGCGCCTCCTTGGTGTGCCCGAGCGCGGCCAGGAGCTGGGCCCGGTTGGCCAGCAGCACCATCCGGTGCAGAGGGTGGCGCTCCCCCAGCTCGCGCGCCAGCCCGATGGCCGACTCCACCAGGGCCAGCGCGACGTCGGGCCGGCCGTGCCGCAGCTCGATCAGGGCCAGCCCGTTGCGGTCGAAGCCGAGCTTGAACGCCCGCTCCCCGGGGTCGGGCAGCAGGGTGGAGATGGCGATCGCCTCGTTGATCCAGCCTCTGGCCCTGGTCAGGTCGCGGCGCGCGGGGTCGGGGTGGCGGGCGTCCAGCATGGCCGTCCCGTACGCGGCCGCCGCGTGCATCGCCGGATCCTGGCTGGCCAGGCGCACCTGGTCCCAGATCGCGCGGGCCTCGTCCGTACGTCCGAGCCCGCCGAGCGCGGTCGCCGTGCGCTGGGCGAAGCGCCACCAGCGCGTGCCGCCCGGCCCGGTCCGCGCCATGCCGCGCTCTCCCAGCTCGGCGACGGCGTGCAGGAACCCCTCCCGCATGCAGCGGTCCACGAGCCGCCACAGCTCGTCCGCGTCGCGGGTGTCCTGCGCGGGCTCGGGGCCGCCGGAGTAGATCCGGATCGTGAGGGTGCCGGGCGGGATCCGCCGCATCATGACGTCGAGCAGCTCGATGTCGGTCGGGTCGGCCTCCGCGCCGTTGCACACCGCGATGCTCCGCCCCGGTGGCACGGCGTCGCGGAAGAACTCCGCGAGCCCGTTGGCCAGCCGCAGCGTACGGCGGGGCGCGGGCACGAGGATGCGCTCCTCGTCGGACAGTCCCGCCTCGAGAGTGGCCCGCTCGCCCGGCACGAGCCCGGCCAGTTCGGGCGCCGCCGCCCTGATCTCGATGTCGTGTGCCGCCACCAGGCGGGGGGACCGCTCGAGAGCGGCCGGCACCAGGTGACGTAGCAGGGCGGCGGCAACGGTATAGGGGCCGTGCGGCCGACGATGCGCGTCGATCAACGGCGTCAGCAGCCGCACGGCCCCCCATCGGGCGGGTGGTTCACCCTGAACTCGGAGGTGGGACCCTTCCTCGGTCACCCCTTGTGAATGACGCTGGAGGTCCCGGCCAGCCTCGCGGTTCCAGGCTTGCGGACAATGATGCGCTTCATGACGTGCCTCTCCACTTGGGGTTAATCACCCATTATTGGGTCACCCCACCGAATATCAAGGTTCACAGTGAATAAGTGGGAGGCCAATGGATAAAAAGCACTTGCCTTTTGAATGGTAGGTCTAACCTATTCGGATCGAAACCAGCGGTGCAATGCCGTGGTATGCACCTCCCCGGATTGCTCCATCAGGTCGCACAGGCAGCGGCCGAGCAGCGTGACCGAGCGGCAGCAGCCGAGGCCGGGCAGGCTTTTCGCCTGCACGATGATGGTCGCGCGGGCGATCAGGCGCTCGAGGCTGGGCTCGCCGCCGCCCTTCAGCGAACGGGTGTGCCAGGGGCAGACGGCGGTGTTCGCACAGGCGCTCTTGGCGATGTACGGCGCGGGGCCGCCCTCGAGTCGCAGTGGATCCTCACGCTTGATCTTCAGGTCGGCCAGCACCATGCCGGCCCGGCCCCTGATCGCGAGAAGATCGCGGCGCCTGTGCTCTTTTCCCTGGGCGGCGTTCCCCGTCTGCAGGGCGAGCAGTGTCGCCCCGGCCATCATCGCGCCGCCCACGACCATGCTCCCGGTCAGCTCCTCGTGGAACCAGATCACCGCGATGGCGGCCACCCAGAGGGGCTGGGTGGACATGAGGATCTGGCTCGGCACGGCGGGGACGTGGGCCTGGCCGTACGCACGGGCCAGGAACCCCAGCGCGCACGACACGACCGACAGATGCGCCATGATCAGCCAGTCCGGGCCGCTCGCCGGCACCGAGATCCCGTCGCGCACCGCGACGGTCCCGGTGAGCAGCCCGATGGTGAGGAGTTGGAGCACGGTCAGCGGATACCACGGAAAGCCGCCGGCCTTCTTGGTCAGGTGCGCGAGCAGCAGCGTGTGCCCGGAGTAGAGGGCGGCGGCGGAGAGCGTGAGGCCGAGCGCGAGCAGCGAGACCTCGTGCTGCTCGACCCCGCGCAGCAGGGTGAGCACGGTCATGCCCGCCAGCGCGAGCACGACCCCCGCCCAGATCTGGCGCTGCACCTTCGTCCGGTGCAGGATGAGCGCCAGGATCGGCGTGATCACCACGCTGCAGCCCACGGCAAAACCGGAGACCGAAGACGGCAGGCTGTGCAGCGCGACCGCCTGGGCGGCCTGCCCGACCCCGAACATCACCCCGAGAATCGCCCCGTTGCGCCACGTGTGCCGCGCCAGCCCCCGCAGACACCCCGGCTTCAGGACGAGCAGCGTCACCCCCGCGAGAAGGTAGCGTTCGGCGAGCAGGTCTTCGACCGGTAAGCGGTGGATGAGATCTTTCATCAACGGGAACGCCGACCCCCAAGCGGCGCTGACGAACAACAGAAGCACGGCTCCCGTGAGGGGGCGGGGAGCGGCCACGACTGCCATGAGAAAAGCATGGCACTACTATTCGCAGCCGTAGATGTACAGGGAGCAGCCGGTGATGCTCCTCTACACCTCAGTGGTAAGAGCCTCACCCGCGGGGTTCGTACATCCTTATCCGTGGAAGCCGATAACGGCCAAAGTCCCACATATCCCACTTGCGTATTTCGCTATTGATTACCCGAATAGCGAGATCGGCGGCAGAGTCACGCCGGGGGCCCGGGAACGGTCACCGGGGAAGATCGAGATGCCGGCCCCAGGAGGGGGTGTGGGGCCGTACGGGGCGCGCGGGGGCCTAGAGTTCGAGGAGCGCGGGCGGGATCAGGTCCTTCTCGATGAAGACGACGACGTGGCCGCCCACCTGCTGCCTGGACAGCACCCGCCAGCCCTGGCGCTCGTACAACGCCAGCGCGGCCTCCTGGTTGACCGTGGTGTCACCTCTCACGCGGTTGAAGCCGAGCTCCACCGCCCGCTGCTCCAGAGCGTGGAGCATGGTGGCGCCGAAGCCGCGGCGCTGGAACTCCGGATGGACCCTGAGCCGGCAGATCTCCGCCGTGCTCGTGTCGACGGGCTTGATGCCGCCCATCGCGACGACCCGCGAGTCCACCTCGCCGACCAGGAAGTCGCCCCCGCAGGCCAGGTAGATCTCCTGGATACGGGGGAAGTCGTCGTCGTAGTAGACGCCGTCACCGGGCACCAGACCGACCTGCGCCAGGCCGATCCGGTGGAGCGCGAGGATGGTGTCGAGATCCGACCAGCGATAGCGCCTGATCGTCAGCTTCATGCACCGCCCCCCTTCGTTTGTGTCTGCTTGGGCCGCCGCAACACCGCCCGATAGCCCTCCAGGCCGGGAGCGTTCGGGTCTTTGGCCGTGATCGCCTGTTCGAGCGCGAGTGCGGGACGCACAATGAAGTCGGTGCGGTATTCGTCGCCGAGCAGGCTCAGCGCCTTGGTGCCGATGCTCACGGCCTCCTTGACATCGCCGTCGAGCAGCCGGCACTGGGCCTGGTCGAGCCTGATCAGCGTCTGGTCGAGGATGTGGTCCTCGTATTTGTCCAGCGCCTGGTCGAGCACCATCTCGGCCTCGAGCGTCTGGCCGAGCTTGGTGAGCACGTCGCCCTGGTAGAAGTAGAGCTGCTTCTCCGTGTAGCCGAAGGCGACGTCTTCCTGGTCTTCGGACTTCATGTGGGAGAAGGCGTTCCTGGCCCGTGCCAGCGCGCGCTTGGCCTGGTCGACGACCTCCTTCTTGCTCTCTCCCCCCGACAGCATGGCCAGCGCCCTGGCCTCGACGACCGGGGCCATCGCCTGCGCCGGGCACGGCGTGGAGCCGGCCAGGTCGCGGCTCTTCTTGGCCAGGTTGAGCGCCTCGCGGGCGTCGCCGAAGTAGAGGGGGACGAGCGACTCGCGGGCCGTGATCCACGCGCGCAGCGCGCGGTCGCCGGTCTCGTCGGCCGCGGTGCGCCCGGTGCGGAAGAACGAGCGGGCCAGCCGGTGGTCGCCCAGGTTGATCATGATCATGCCGCTCAGCCCGGCGAGCTGGGCGGCCATCCTGCACAGGCGTTCTTGCAGGTCGATGGGCTGGCGGCGGGACATGGCCGTGCGGACCGCGCTCAACTCGAGCAGCACGTCGCACAGCAGCCGCAGCGGGGCCGTCGTCGTGTATTGACGGCCGAAGCTGATCGTCGCCTCCTCCCACTGGTCGAGCATCGCGGCGGAGACGGTGGAGGAGACCAGGGTCTCGTCCATCCTGCGCCGGATGCCCTCACACGCCCCGAGCACCGGCCCGTCGAGCTGCTCCGACAGGTTGGAGTCGTTGTTGAGTAGATTTAACATCGTCCGGCGGAGGATGTTCTCGTCCTCCTCGGCGTCGGGCTCGGTCTCCATGGGCTGGATCAGCAGTTCGCGCTCGGTCGGCAGCAACGCCCGCTCTTTGGCCGACGTCTCCCCCGCGAGCACCCCCGGCATCCGGTGGCCGTGGCCGCAGATGCACGGGCCGTCGTAGCCGAGCGCCGCCGGTTCGACCCGGTAGACGGTGCACAGGTAGTGCAGGTATTCGGGCCCCGGGCGCTTGAGCCCGCTCTCGTAGGCGGAGAGCAGGGTCTCGCCGATGCCGGGCATCGGTTTCGAGTCGCGCTCGAACAGGGCGCGCACCTGCTCGATGACGTCGGCCAGCGCGATCCCGTAGGACAGGCGATGGGCCTTGATACGGGTCGTGCTGAACAGAGACGTGCACGCCTCGTGGATCTCATCGGCTATCTGAGCCGAGGTCCGACCGGCGGCCAGACCCTTGGCCCTGATCCGCCGGGCGATCTCCGTCTCCCTGTGCTGCCTGCCGGACATCCCGGCCCCTCTCACCCACATGTCTCGACCAGTCCGCAACTGGTGACTCAGCGTAGTGCTCAGATCGCTGTGCGCCTACCCTCGACTATGAAGCAATGACGACAGGTTGGAAACGCCCCCCACAAGCGTACGGTTGAGGATCGTCCTCCGTAGGTTTGTTTCTTACAACCCATGAGGGACAAGCAACTCCCTGTGAGCACGACCCCCTCGTTGCGCCCGGTCTTGACTTGAGACATCTTTGGCCCACCAGCAACGATTCCTGAGGGAGGAACGAACGGTGGGGGACGACACCTTCGAGCACCTGGAGCGCCTCGTAGCCGAACTCGGCGCTCGCGGGTTGCTCGCACGAGTGGTCCAGACCCAGAGCGGGCGCAGGTTCGTACGGGTCATCAACCCGAACGCGACCAGCCTGTCCGAGAACGTCACCTGTCGGCCGGCGACCGTCTCGGAACTGCCGGACTGGTGGTACTGCTGGTCCTGGGGTGAGCGGATGCACACGGCCGACGACCCGGCCGGTGCGGCGACGAAGGTCGCCCGCGTGCTTGCCGCCGTGGGGGAGTGACGACGTGGTGAACCGGGTGGAGCGCAGCCACCACGGCTCACCGCAACCCGCGGCGGCTTCCAGGAGCCGGCGGAGTGGCCGGTGCGGAGGGTCCCCTCTTCTGCCGGGACCCTGGTCACTCCGCCGGTTCCGGCCCGCATCCCGCCCCGGCCGTACGGCGCCGCGTGCCCCGTACCCGTCAAGCCACCCGCCCGGTCCGCCGGGCGGGTGTTCGGGGGATCCCTCCCGGAACCGGCACAGGACATGCTTCCGGGTGTGTGTCCTGTTCCGAGCCGTCCGTCATCGGAGCGCCCGCTCTCTCCCTCCGCGGCCCAGAGAGCAGGCGACCCCGTCTTCCCCGGCGTGATGTGACGGCGGGCGGTTTGGTCGGCGGTATTTTTGGATCGAATCGGTCCAAATCGTCGACCGAGCCGCTTCCGGAGGGGGATTCACTCAGTGCTACTGCCGGTGACACCGTCGCCATCGCCATCGCCATCCCCGTCTTCCAGTCTCTTGGACTTGACCAAGATGACCAATGACGTGACCAAGATGTGTCAGGGCGACACCGTCATTTGCTCTACGCTCGCGGGCATGTGGGACAACCCATGGGCGCCCTTGGTGGCCAGCGCCATCACCGTCGTCCTGATCCTTGTGCTGGCCTTCGTGATCCGCAACCTGGCGCACCGGGTGATCACGAGAGTGGTCACCCGCGCCGCGACCGGTGGATCGATCACCAGCCGGTTCCGCAAGGGCGCCGTGACGGACGGCATCGACGCCCTGCTGCACGAGCGTCGCAAGCAGCGCGCCGAGACCATGGGGTCGGTGCTCAAGCACGTCGCCTCGATCGTCATCCTGGGCACCGCGGTGCTGACCGTGCTCGAACGGCTGACGATCCCCATCGCGCCGCTGCTGACCAGCGTCGGCATCCTGGGCGTGGCCATCGGCTTCGGCGCCCAGGAACTCGTCAAGGACTTCATCGCGGGCATGTTCATGCTGCTCGAAGACCAGTACGGCGTGGGCGACGTGATCGACGCGGGCGCCGCCATCGGCACGGTCGAGGCGGTCACCCTGCGCGTCACCAGGCTGCGTGACACGGACGGCCGCGTCTGGTACGTCCGCAACGGCACCATCACCAGGATCGGCAACGAGTCGCAGGGCTGGTCGCGGTCCTACATGGACGTCCCCGTGGCCTACGACTCCGACATCGTCAGCGTGAAGGTCCTGCTCGAGCACGTGGCCGAGGAGATGTGGGCCGACTCCGAGCTGCGCGAGAGCAGGATCGTCGAGCAGCCTCAGGTGTTCGGCGTGGAGCAGCTCTCCGACAGCTCGCTGGTGTTCCGCATCTCGGCCAAGACGGTGCCGGGCACGCAGGCGGAGGTGTCGAGGGAGCTCAGGCTCCGGGTCAAGCAGGCGCTCGACTCCGCGGGCATCCCCATGGTGGCCGGAGCATAGGCTAGAGACGTGACAGAGACCTCCTTTTACGACGCCGTCGGAGGCGAGGAGACCTTCCGGCGCCTCGTGCACCGCTTCTACGAGGGGGTCGCGGAAGACCCGCTGCTGCGGCCGCTCTACCCGGAGCCCGATCTCGTGGGCGCCGAGGAGCGGCTGCGGGGCTTCCTGATCCAATACTGGGGCGGCCCCAAGACCTACAGCGAGCAGCGTGGCCATCCACGGCTGCGGATGCGCCACATGCCGTTCGTGATCGGCGAACCGGAGCGGGAGGCCTGGCTCAAGCACATGCGCGACGCGGTCGACTCGCTCGACCTGCCAGAGGAGCTGAAAACCCGTCTCTGGGACTATCTGGTCTACGCGGCGCACAGTCTGGTGAACTCACCCACATAAGCGGGCATGAGACGCCACATGGATATCCCCTGGTGGCGTGATGCCGTCGTATACGAGATCTACGTGCGCAGTTTCGCCGACGCCTCCGGAGACGGCGTCGGCGATCTGGCCGGGGTGCGCGAGCGCCTGCCCTACCTGCGGCGCCTTGGCGTGGACGCCATCTGGCTGACCCCGTTCTATCCCTCCCCCATGGCCGACGGCGGCTACGACGTGGCCGACTACCGCGGCGTCGACCCGCTGTTCGGCACGCTCGGCGACTTCGAGGCGCTGGTCGCCGACGCGCACGGGCACGGGCTGCGGGTGATCGTGGACATCGTGCCCAACCACAGCTCCTCCGAGCACCCCTGGTTCCAGGCGGCGCTGCGGGGCGAGGGGCGCGACCGCTATCTCTTCCGTGACACCACCAACAACTGGCAGTCCACGTTCAGCGGGCCGGCCTGGACGCAGGTCGAGGACGGCCAGTACTACCTGCACCTGTTCGCCCCCGGGCAGCCCGACTTCAACTGGCGCAACCCGGAGGTGCACGAGGAGTTCCTCGACGTCCTGCGGTTCTGGCTGGACCGCGGGGTCGACGGGTTCCGCATCGACGTGGCGATGGGCCTGTACAAGGCGGAGGGGCTGCCCGACGTGGGCGACCAGTCGTTCAAGGCGGTCTCGCCGGTGTGGGGGCAGCCGGAGGTGCACGACGTCTATCGCGCGTGGCGGCGGGTGCTGAACGACTATCCGGGCGATCGGATGGCCGTGGGCGAGGTGTGGACCGACAGCCCGGAGGACCTGGCGCTCTACGTACGGCCCGACGAGTTGCACCAGAGCTTCAACTTCGCCTGGCTGCAGGCGCCGTGGTCGCCGACGGCGTTCAAGAAGGTGATCGACGACACGCTGTCGACGGTGCCGTTCGCGACGTGGGTGCTGTCCAACCACGACGTCATACGCCACCGCACCCGCTACGGCACGGCCGACCCCGGCACGGGCGTGGCGCGGGCCAGGGCGGCGCTGCTGACGATGCTGGCCCTGCCCGGCTCGGCCTACCTCTATCAGGGCGAGGAGTTGGGGCTGCCCGAGGTGACCGACCTGCCCGACGAGGCCAGGCAGGATCCGGTCTTCTTCCAGTCGGAGGGCAAGCTGCCCGGCCGCGACGGGTGCCGGGTGCCGATCCCGTGGACGGTCGACCCGCCCTCCCACGGCTTCTCCCCCGGCGGCGCCGAGCCGTGGCTGCCGCAGCCGGATTCGTTCGCGGAGCTGAGCGTCGAGAAGCAGGAGGGCGACGACGACTCGACGCTGGAGTTCTACCGCCGGGCCCTGGCCTGCCGCCGTGACCTGGCCAGAGAGATTCCTTATACCTTGGAGTGGCTGAAGTCTCCCGAGGGTGCGCTTTTCTTCACCCGCGGCCCGCTGATCTGCGCCGTCAACTGCGGCACCCGGTCCGTACGCCTGCCGAAGCACGACGAGGTGCTGCTGTCGAGCGGATCCCTCAAGCGCGGCCTGCTGCCGCCCGACACGGCGGTGTGGCTGCGCCGCGCCTCATGACCGTTCCGGGCGCTCGCCGCGGAAGGGGATGACCGGCAGCGAGAGCAGCGCGCAGCCCAGCCCCGCGGCGAAGCCCGCCCAGTATCCGACCTGCTCGATCAGCACGCCGGCCAGCGGCGTGATGACCAGGGAGACGGAGTTCTGCAGGGTGTTGTGGGTGCCCAGCACCCTGCCCGCCCAGACGGGCCCGGCGAGCTCGCCCGCCGCGAGGTAGGCGAGCCCGTTGCCGGCCACGGTCATGACCGCGGCCAGGGCGAGCATCGCCGGGCCCAGGCCGGTGCGGGTGAAGGTGGCGACCGCCAGCAGCGCCATCACGGCCAGGTTGGCGAGGGTGAGCAGCATCAGGGGCCGCATGCGCAGCCCGGTCCTGTCGGACCAGCGGCCGGCCGCGATGCGGACCGCGGCCCCGCCGATGGCGGCCACCCCGAAGAGCTGACCGGCCTCGACCAGGTTCCAGCCGTAGAGCCGGACCAGGCAGTAGACCCCGTACGTGCTGACCACGACCTGGGGCACCACGTGCAGCGCGCTGGTGGCGTGCACCCGCCAGAGCGCGAGCTGCCGGTACGGCGAGCCCGCCGGCGCGCCGGCCGAGCCGGACAGGTCGTGCGGCGGCTCGGCCAGGAAGAGCGCGGCCAGCGCGGCGGCCAGCAGGCTCGCGGCGGCGCAGACGAGGAGCACCCCCGGCAGCCCGTACGCCCGCGCGACGGGCGGGAGCGCGAACGCCCCCACGGCCATCCCCAGCGTGAAGGAGACCTGGCGCAGGCCCATGGCGACGCCGCGCTCGGGCGGCCGGAACCAGCGCAGCACGATGCGCCCGCCGCCCACCATGGCGGCCGATCCCGCCGCACCCGCCAGAGCCAGCAGGACGACCACCGCCCAGGTCGCCTCGACGAAGGCCACGGCGGCGAACGACAAGGCCGCCAGGCCGACGCCCAGGCCCAGCACGAGCCGTTCGCCGCGCCGGTCGGCCAGCATGCCCCAGGGGACCAGAGCCACCAGAATCCCAAAAGCCGGGGCGTTAGCCACCATCCCGCCCACAGCCAGCGAGACGTTGAAATGTCGCAAAATTTCGGGCATGACGAGAGGCAGCCCGAACAGCCCCAGCGTGACACTGGCATGGGCGTTGACGCCCAGCGCGAGCATCAGCCAGCGCCTCATACGGAGAAGCGCTTGAGGTAGGCCAGCTCCCCCTCGTTGAGCCTGCGCGGGGCGGCCCGCTCGACATCGTAGGCCGCGAGGACCGAGGTGGCGGTGGCGTAGACCGCCTCGTCGTCGAGGATCTCGTAGCGCAGCGTGAACCGCACCGGGCGGATCTCGGTCACCCAGCTCTCGACCCGTACGGGTTCGGCGCGGAAGCCGAGGGGACGGCGGTAGTCGATCTCGTGGCGGGTCACGACCAGGCCCTTGAACGGCTCGTCGCCCGCGTTGTACGGATCGATGTGGAACATGCCGAAGCGGGCGTCTTCGAGGTAGTCGAGGAAGCGCACGTTGTTGACGTGCCCTTGGGAGTCGATGTCCGCGAACCTCACCGTGCGCGGATAGATGTGCCGTTCGGCCGGGGTGCTTTCAACCACGTCCGCCACCGTACCCGGCCCGGTCAGGTGCCCTTGCGCCGGGCCAGGCAGGCCAGCACGGTGAGGACCGAGATCGTGGCCATGGCGCCGAGCGCCCACTGGTAGCCGGTGACGAGCCGCTCGACCGCGCCGCCCTGGAGCTGGGCCAGCGTGCCGGCGAAGACCCGCTGGTGCAGCTCGGCCGGGAGCGGCGCGGTGATGAGCGACAGGACCAGGCCCGTTCCCACGACGTTGCCGGTGTTCTGCAGCATCAGCCGCATGGCGTTGACGATGCCGAGCCGGTTGGAGGGCAGGCCGTCGAGGATGGCGGTGGTGTTGGAGGGCAGGAAGACGCCCGAGCCGAGACCGATGAGCACGAGCCCGGCCGCCACGGCACCGTACGAGGTGGACGCGGACATCACGGCGAGCAGCACCACCAGGCCGCACGTGGTGGTCGCGGCCCCGGCCAGCGCCAGCGTGCGCGCGCTCGTCAGGCGCTGCAGGAATCCCGAGGAAACCGAGGCGATCATCGCCGCCACGGCCAGCGGCAGCACCTTCAGCCCGGCCTCCACGGGATCGTCGCCGCGCACGGCCTGGAAGTAGAGCGCGACGAGGAAGACCATGCCCATGCGGGCGACGGCGTTGAGGAACGACGCGAGCGTGCCGAAGGCGAAGGCCCGGTCGCGGAACAGGTCCAGGTCCACCACCGGATGGGCGGCTCGCGACTCCCTGACCAGGAACAACGGCAGGCCCACGGCGAACGCGGCCAGCCCCGCCAGCACCACCGGGTGCCCCCAGCCGAGCCGGGTGAACTCCGACAGCGCCAGCAGCAGCCCGCCCAGCGTGACCAGGACGAGCACGTTCCCCGGCGCGTCCAGGCCGCTGTCGCGCCCCTCCGGAGGCGTCCTGCGCAGCACGATCGCCCCCCATAAGAGGCAGATCAGGCCGAGTGGCACGTTGAACCAGAACACCCAGCGCCAGCCGAGGCTCTCGGCCAGCACCCCGCCCAGCGTCGGCCCGATCAGCCCGGCGATCGAGAACGAGGCCACGTACACGCCCATGCCCTCGCCCAGCCGCTCGCGCGGGAAGGCGTCGCTGACCAGGGCGGCGCTGTTGGTCAGCAGCATGGCGGCCCCGGCCGCCTGGACCACGCGCATGGCCACGATCACCCACGCGTTCGGCGCCAGCCCCGCCAGCAGGGCGGCCACCGTGTACGTGGCCAGCCCGACCAGGTACATCCGGCGCCTGCCGAACAAGTCGGCCAGCCGGCCGAATACCACCATGAGGACGGTCGTGGTCAACTGGAAGCCCAGGAGGATCCAGCCCGCGGCCGTGGCGTCGGCCCCGGTGCGCCTGGCGATCTCCGGCAGCGCGACGTTGATCGCACTGCCGCCGAGCCCGGTCAGCACGCTGGCCAGGCTCACGACCGACAGCGTGCGCCAGGCGTAACCGATCGGAGTGGACGTCACCGGCAAGGGCCTATCCTTTCTAGATTTTAATACTAGAATCTAGTTCGCATCGTCAGCCGGTCAAGGATCGAGGTGTCGGATGAGCGGGATAGTCGAGGGCCGTGTGGTCATCGTCACGGGGGCGGCCAGGGGCATCGGGCGGGGGCACGCGCTCGAGTTCGCCAGGCAGGGCGCGAAGGTGGTGGTCAACGACCTGGGCGCCGAGGTCGACGGCACCGGCTCGTCCGGGGCCGCGGCCGAGGTGGTGGCGGAGATCGAGGCCATGGGCGGCCAGGCCGTGGTCAACGGCGAGGACGTCTCCGACTTCGACGGCGCCGAGCGGCTGATCCAGGCCGCCGTCGACCGCTTCGGCGGCCTGGACGTGCTGGTCAACAACGCGGGCATCCTGCGTGACCGCATGCTCGTCAACATGACCGCCGACGAATGGGACGCCGTGATCAAGGTGCACCTGCGTGGCACGTTCGCGCCGCTGCGCCATGCCGCCGCCTACTGGCGGGCCAGGGCCAAGGCGGGCGAATCCGTGGACGCCCGGATCATCAACACGACCTCGTCCTCCGGCATCTACGGTAACCCGGGGCAGGGCAACTACGGCGCCGCCAAGGCGGGCATCGCGGGGCTGACGATCATCGCGGCCAAGGAGCTCGAGCGCTACGGCGTGACCGTCAACGCCATCGCCCCCGCCGCACTCACCCGGATGACCGAGGGCCTCCTGCCCGAGGGCGCGACCGGCGCCGACCCCGACGACATCGCGCCGCTGGTCGTCTGGCTGGCCGGCGCCGAGGCCCGCGCCGTCACCGGCCGGGTGTTCAACGTGCGGGCGGGCGTGATCAGCGTGGCCGAGGGCTGGCACGCGGGCCCCGGCGTCGACAAGGGCGGCCGCTGGGACCCGGCCGAGCTGGGCGCCGTCATCCCCGCCCTGGTCGACAAGGCCGCCCCCAACGCGATGACCAACGGCCGCATCCCCGGACGGGAGGACTGACATGTCACTCGACCACAGCCTGGTGGGCGTCGAGAGCCCGCCGTACGAACGCACGTGGACCTCGAAGGACACCATGCTGTACGCGCTCGGCGTCGGCGCCGGCCTGTCCGAGCTGGAGTTCGCGACGGAGAAGGGCCAGCGGGTGCTGCCCACGTTCGCCGTGCTGGCGGCGCAGGCTCCCGGGCGGCGGCTGGGCGACTTCGACCCGGCCCTGCTGGTCCACGCCGAGCAGGGCTTCGAGCTGCACCGGGAGCTGCCGGCCGCGGGCGGCGTGCGGACGACCTCGAAGGTGACCGGGATCTACGACAAGGGCTCGGGCGCGCTGGTGACCGTCGAGGCCACGGCGGTGGACCTGAGCACGGGCGAGCCGGTGATCGCCTCGCGCAGCTCGGTGTTCATCAGGGGCGAGGGCGGGTTCGGCGGCGATCGGGGGCCGCGCGAGGAGTGGACGCCGCCCGACCGCGCGCCCGACCACAAGGTGACCTACTCGACACGTCCGGAGCAGGCGCTGGTCTACCGGCTGTCCGGCGACTACAACCCGCTGCACAGCGATCCGGAGTTCGCCGCCAGGGCGGGGTTCGACCGGCCGATCCTGCACGGGCTGTGCACGTACGGGGTGACCGGGCGGGCGCTGCTGCACACGGTGGCGGGGTCGGACCCGGCGCGGTTCAGGGCGATGTCGGGGCGCTTCAGCAGCCCGGTGTTCCCCGGCGAGCCGCTCACGGTGTCGATCTGGGCGGACGGGACGGACGTGCTCTTCAGGACCGCCAAGGACGACGGGACCGTGGTCATCGACCGGGGCCGGGCGACCGTCGCCTGATCGGGCCTCGCCCGCCGGTCAGCCCTCTTCGAGGACCTTCAGCGGATCGAGGCGGTGGATGATCGTCATCGCCGCCTCGATGACCTCCCTGGCCTCCTCCTCGCTGTCGGAGGTGGCGACCTCGCGGGCGGCCTCGCCGATGATGCTGGTCAGCACGGCCACGGTGAAGCGGTCGAGCGGGTCGCCACCGGCGCCGAGGAGCACGGCGTTCTGGCGGACCCACTCCCTGCCGCGCGTGCGGCGGATCAGCTCGAAGCCGGGCGGCCCGTCGCCGTCCATGAACAGCCTGACCAGGTCGCGGCGCTCCCACGCGCCGTCGAGGTAGGCGCGGGCGCCGGCGATCAGCAGCTCGACCGGGTCGGCCACGCCCTCCTTCCTGGCCTTGGCCACGCTGGAGGCCGACGCCTGCTCGTGGGCGGCCTGGTGGTCTTCGTAGAGGGCGAGGAACAGCTCGGTCTTGCCGCCGAAGTGGTGGTAGAGGCTGCCGACGCTGGAGCCGGCGCGGGCGACCACCTCGGAGACGTTGGCCTCGGCGAAGCCGTGCTCACCGAAGACCTCGCGGGCCGCCTGCAGCATGCTTTTCCGGGTCTGGGCCGTACGGCTCCACTCCCACGAGGACTTGCGCGCCATGCGCCCATCGTAGCGCGATCAATTCTAGAATCAGATTCTTGACAGGAGCGAAGAACGCTTAGAGTGTCTTCCTAGAGAGAGATTCTAGAAATTTCCAGGAGGCGGCTGTGGACTTCTCGCTCACCCCCGAGGAACGGCAGATCCGCGACACCGTCCGGTCCTTCATCGAGAAGGAGGTCATGCCGCTGGAGCCCGAGGTGCTGCGCAACGAGCGCGCAGGCCGTCCCGGCCTGGCCCCGGACGTCCTGCGCGATCTGCGCGCCAAGGCCAGGAAGTCGGGCTTCTGGGGCATCAACACCCCCGAGCAGTACGGCGGCGCGGCCCTCGGCCCCATCATGTCCGCGATCATCGCCATGGAGATCGGCCGGACCTTCGTGCCGTTCTCGTTCGGCGGCAGCGCCGACAACATCCTCTACGCGGGCACCGAGGAGCAGAAGCGACGCTACCTGCTGCCCACGATCGAGGGCGAGCGCCGCTCCTGCTTCGCGATCACCGAGCCGGGCGCGGGCTCCGACGCCCGCAACATCCGCACCCGCGCCACCCGCGACGGCGCCGAATGGGTGATCAACGGCGAGAAGACGTTCATCACGGGCGGCAGCGAGGCGGAC
Organism: Nonomuraea sp. NPDC050643; assembly: GCF_040654715.1. NCBI lineage: Bacteria > Bacillati > Actinomycetota > Actinomycetes > Streptosporangiales > Streptosporangiaceae > Nonomuraea > Nonomuraea sp. NPDC050643. The sequence continues at coordinate 74,992 of NZ_JBFAIM010000017.1, forward strand.
TTCGTCATGGTCTTCGCCGTGACCGAGCCGTACGGGGTGACCTGCTTCCTGGTGGACCGGGACATGGGGTGGACGTCCGAGCCGATCCCGACCATGGGCGAGTGGGGCCCGGCCTCGCTGGTGTTCCAGGACGTACGCGTGCCCGAGGAGAACATCCTGGGCGAACTGGGCAAGGGCTTCGAGCTGGCCATGCAGTGGATCGGGCAGGGCCGCTACATGATCCCCGCGCGGGCCATCGGATCGGCCGAGCGCATGCTGGGCATGGCCATCGACTACGCCAAGATCCGCAAGTCCATGGGCCAGACGATCTCCGAGTACCAGGCCATCCAGTGGATGATCGCCGACTCCCAGGTGGAGATCGAGGCGGCGAAGTGGCTGACGCTGTACGCGGCGTGGCGGGTGGGCCAGGGCATGGACGCCCGGCACGCCTCCTCCATCGCCAAGCTCAACGGGGCCGTGATGGCGAACCAGGTGGTGGACCGGGTGCTGCAGATCCACGGGGGCATGGGCTACACGAAGGAGCTGCCGATCGAGCGGTGGTATCGCGAGCTGCGCCTGTTGCGGATCTTCGAGGGGACCGACGAGATCCAGCGGCGCACGATCGCCCGCAACCTCATCAAGGGCCACGCCCGCCTCGGGCTCATCGGGGAGTGAACCGCATGCCGGTCGGGGACCTGTTCAATCCGCGCTCGATCGCCCTCGTCGGGGCCACGGACAAGTCGGGGTGGTCGCTCAGCACGCTGGCCAACCTGCGTACGCACGGCTTCGCCGGATCCGTGCACCTGGTCAACCCCCGGGGCGGGGTCGTGCACGGCTCGCCCGCCCACCGGAGCCTGACGGAGATCCCGGAGCCGGTGGACCTGGCGTACGTGATGGTGCCGACCGGGGCCGTGCTCGGCGTGCTGAAGGAAGGGGCCAAGCTGGGGATCCGGAGCTACGTGGTCCTCACCGCCGGGTTCGGGGAGTCCGGGGAGGAAGGGGCGCGGCTGGAGGCGGAGGTCACGGCCTTCGCCGCCGAGCACGGGCTGACGATTCTCGGGCCGAACGGCAACGGGTACATCAACGCCGCCGCCGGCGTGACCCCGTACGGGCTGCCCATCCCCCAGCCGCTGCTGCGCGGCTCGGTCGGCGTGGTGCTGCAGAGCGGCGCGCTGGCCAGCTCGGTCCTGGCCTTCGCGCAGGCCCGCAACGTCGGCGTCAGCCTGCTCACCTCGATGGGCAACGAGTCGGTCGTCACCGTCACCGACGTGATCGACTATCTGGTCGACGACCCGGCCACCAAGGTCGTCGCGCTCTTTCTGGAGAGCATCAGGAACCCGGCCGAGTTCTCCCGTGTCGCGCGGCGGGCGCTGGCGGCGGGCAAGCCGATCGTGGCGCTCAAGATCGGGCGCAGCCGGCTCGCCTCGCACACCGCGCAGGCTCACACGGGGGCGCTGGTGGGCGACGACGACGTCATCGACGCCGCGCTGCGCGGGCTCGGCGTGATCAGGGTGCGCTCGCTGGAGGACCTCATCATCACGGCGGGGCTGCTGGCGTCGTCGGGGCCGCTGCCCGGGCGGCGCGTCGGGGTGGTGACCCCGTCCGGCGGGGCCTCGGAGATCATCGCGGACCGGGCCGAGGACGAGGGGCTGGAGCTGCCGGCGTTCGCACCCGGGACGGTGGCGCGGCTGGCGGAGATCGTCCCGTCCTTCGGCACCGTGCAGAACCCGCTCGACGTCACCGGCTACGTGCTCATCGACCGCACGCTGCTCGGGCGCGCGCTGGAGGTGGTGACCGCCGACCCCGGGATCGACCTGGTCCTGCTGCTGTCGGAGCCGCCCAGGGTCGCGCCGCCCGACCCCGCGCCGGCCTTCGCGCTCTACTCGGCCAGCGCCCAGCGGATCGCCGCCTCGCCGGTGCCGGTCGTGGTGGTGAGCAACGTGCTGACCGACGTGACGGAGTTCGGGCGGCGGGTGCAGCAGGAGACCGGCTTTCCGCACGTGGTGGGCGGGATCGAGCACGGGCTGCAGGCCATCGGCGCGGCGGTGCGCTGGTCGGAGGCGCGCGCCCGGCCGCCCGTCCCGCCCCGCGAGGTCCGGGCCGCTCCGCCGCCGGGGGCGTCCGGCGTGTGGGCCGAGCACCGCGCCGCCGCGCTGCTGGCCTCGGCGGGGCTGCCGGTGGTGCCGTCGGACCTGGCGGACGACGAGGAGGCGGCCGTGGCGGCGGCCGAGCGGTTCGGGTATCCGGTGGTGCTCAAGGTGGCCGCCGAGGGGCTCGGGCACAAGAGCGACATCGGCGGCGTGCGGCTCGGGCTGGGCTCGGCGGAGGCGGTGCGGCAGGCGTACCGGGGGTTGGCCGGGGTGGTGCCGTCGCTCGCGGGCGTGCTGGTCCAGCCGCAGCGGAGCGGCGGGATCGAGCTGCTGGTGGGCATCGTGCGGGATCCCGGCTGGGGGCTCACGCTGGCCGTGGGTCTGGGCGGGGTCTGGGTGGAGGCGCTGCGCGACACGGCGCTGCGGGTGCTGCCGGTGGACGCCGCCGAGGTGCGTACGGCGCTCTCGGAGCTGCGGGGCGCGGCCCTGCTGAACGGGGCCAGGGGCGCCGAGCCCGCCGACCTGGACGCGGTGGCCGGCGTCGTGGCGCGCATCGCGGCCTTCGCCGAGACGCTGGGCGACGGCCTGGAGTCCCTGGAGATCAACCCGCTGCTCGTCACCGGGTCCCGCGTCGAGGCCCTGGACGCGCTGGTGACCTGGCGATAGCGGGTCCCGTACCGAGATGTGAGAGCCTTCCCCCGCGCAGGTATGCCGGTAAGGGTGAGTATGGGCATGCAGGCATGACACGTCCCATGAGCACTACAGCGGATTGCGGGGTAAGGGTGACGGACGGACACGGTACACGCGCGAGGGGGCTGCGTCCCTACGGGTGGATGCTCGTGCTGGGCGCGGTGATCTTGCTCGCCGACCAGGCCTCCAAGTTCTGGGCGCTCTCGGCACTCTCCGACGGGGAGCGCATCACGGTGATCCCGGGGCTGATCCAGTTGCGGCTGCTGTTCAACGCCGGCGCGGCGTTCTCGATCGGCGCGGGGGCGACGTGGGTGTTCACGCTGGCGGCCGCCGCCGCGGTGGCCGGCATCCTGTACGCGGGGCGGCGGCTGCGCTCGTCCGCCTGGACCGTCGTGCTGGGCGCCCTGCTCGGCGGCGCCACCTCTCACCTGCTCGACCGGCTCTTCCGGCCGCCGGCGTTCGCCCAGGGGCACGTGGTCGACTTCATCGACTACGGCGGCCTGTTCGTCGGGAACATCGCCGACATCGCCCTCACCGGGAGCTGCGCCCTGCTCGTGCTGCTCAGCCTGCGCGGCATCCCCTTCGGCGAACCCCTCGAGTCCGGCGAAGGCCGGCAGCAGCCGTCCACCTGACGTGCCGGTCTCGCTGCCGCTCGTTGAAAATGTGGGGTGGGCGGTCACCGACCGCCCACCCCCTCCCCGATGCGGCCGCTAGTCCACCTCGACCGGCAGCTCGTAGATCTCCGTCGTGGGGTGCCCGGCCTTCTCGTGCACGCGCAGCACCGCCTCCTTCGAAGGCCCCGACGACAGGCAGAAGACCTTGCCCGACTCGGGGTCGAGCCAGGCACGCTCGAAGTGCACGCCCTCCGCCTCCTCGATCGCCAGGTCGCGCTCATGGGCCGCGCGGAGCTGCTCCTCGGTGGCCCCCACGAATCCGCTGTGCACATCCATGAACTTCGGCATCGCGAATCCCTCCTCCTGCGTCGAGTGTGCCCTTGTCAGGAAAGGCGTTCCATTCCGTGCCATCCCCGTGCCATCCCCGTGCCATCGTCAAGGCAGCCGGTTGGCCAGGACAAGTGTCGCCGCGGAGGCGAACATGCCACCATTGCCGAGCACCACGCTCACCTCCACGTCCGGCACCTGGGCCGCCGCCTCCCCGCGGAGCTGGCGTACCGACTCCTGGATGGCGAACATGCCGTACATGCCGGTGTGCGTGTACGACAGGCCGCCGCCGTTGGTGTTCATGGGCAGCCTGCCGCCCGGTGAGGTGTGGCCCTCGGCGACGAACGCCCCGGCCTCTCCTCTGCCGACGAAGCCCAGGTCCTCCAGGCCGTAGAGAGGCACGTGGGCGAAGGCGTCGTATACCATGAGGTGGTCCACGTCCGCGTGGCCGATCTTGGCCTCGGCGAACGCGGACTCCCCCGACAGCCGGAACGCCTTCGAGGTGGTGAAGTCCTCCATCTGCGAGATGATCGGCGACTCGGCCGACTCGCCCGAGCCCAGCAGATAGACCGGGGAGCGCCGCGCCGACTCCGCGGAGGTGACGACGAGCGCGCCGCCGCCGTCGGTCACCAGGCAGCACTCCAGCAGGTGGAAGGGGTAGGCGACCATGCGCGAGGCCAGGACGTCGTCCACCGTGATGAGATCCTGGTACATGGCCCTCGGGTTGCGGTGGGCCCAGCGCCGCTGCGCCACCGCGACCTCCGCGAGCTGCTCGTGGGTGAGGCCGGTCTCCTTCATGTAGCGCAGCGCCGTGAGCGTGAACGACGTCGCCGGCCCCACCACCCCGTACGGCAGCTCGAACTGCCCCAGCAGCGAGTCCGGCCCCATGCCGAAGCGGCCGGCCCCGACGCGCGACCTGCCCGACTCCCCGTGGGTGATCAGCACCGTGCGGCACATCCCGGCGCGGATGGCCGCGGCGGCGTGGCGTACGTGGAAGAGGAACGACGAGCCGCCCACGCCCGTGCCGTCCAGCCAGGCGGGCGTGATGCCCAGGGCGTGGGCGATCTGGATCGGGCCGGGGGTCCCGACCGTGGCGACGCCGTCGATGTCGTGCTTGGTCATGCCCGCGTCGGCCAGCGCGTTCCTGGCGGCCTCCAGGTGCAACTGCAGGGTGGAGCGGTCGGGGAGGCGGCCCACCTCGTCGGTCTCGGCGGCGCCCGCGATCACGATCGTCATCGGGCGCCCCCGGCCGGCTCGAAGAGGGGCACGCAGACGTCGCCGCGTCGCTCGAACACCACCCGTAGCTCCAGGTCCAGCGGCAGGTTCTCGGGGACGTTCTCGACCCCGACGATGTTGGTCATCATGCGCACGCCCTCCTCCAGCTCCACGACGGCGATCGCGTACGGGGCCTCGTCCTCGAAGCCGGGGGCGGGGCGGTGGTTGATCACGTAGGAGTACAGGGTCGCGCGGCCGCTGGCCCGGACCCATTCGACCTGGTCGCCGCCGCAGTGGGGGCAGTGCGGCCGGGGGTAGAAGTAGTGCCGCGCGCACGTCTGGCAGCGCTGGATCCTGAGCTCTCCCGCGGCCGTGCCGTCCCAGAACGGCTGGGTCTCGGGCGTGGGCCTAGGTGCCGGCTTCATCGGCCTCCCCAATCTGGTTCTAGAATTCCACTCTAGATCTAGGCGCCACGCTCGCTCAAGAGCCCGACCAGATGGCTCGCCTGAAGACCGGGGCCGTTCAGGGGCTGGGCACTCCGTTGCCGTTTCTTCCCCGGCCGGCCAGCACCTCCTCCAGAGCCGGGCGGCGCTCGCCGGGGTCGCGCGAGCCCGGCTGGGCGAGCTGGATCAGCACGCCGTGGGCCTCCTTCGGGTGCAGGAACACCTCCCGCCAGCGCGAGTCGGCCTGGTTGAGGCCGTGCAGGCGGTAGCCCCGGGCGGTCAGCCTGCTCACGACCGCCTTCAGGTCGTTGACGTGGAAGTTCAGATGGTGGACGCCGCCCCTCCCCCGGGTCAGCTCGAAGAAGCTGTCGAAGAAGGTCGATCCGGCCAGCGGCTCCATGAGCTCGACCTTGCCGCCGTTGGCATAGGTGAGCTGGAGCGTGCGGTAGCCGGCGATCCGGTTGTCACCGCCGCCACCCAGGTGCCGGCCGCCGAGCAGGTCGCGGTAGACGGGCAGCAGGTCCCTGATCCGGGGAGCGGCCACGGCCGTGTGGTCGAAGGACACCTCGAGGCCGTCCAGTTCCAGATCCATGGGGGGCTCCTCACGTCAGGAAATCCTAGAATTTCATTCTAGCCACACCTGATCCGTTCACTCTTGACGTCTTCAACTGTGAGGAGCAGCATCCAAGAAAGCGATTCTAGAGCAAGCTTCTAGAACGAAGGACCGCAGGAGGCCGCCCATGGGGCTGTCCTATGTCCGCGAGCTCGACGAATATCCGACCGGCGCCCGTCGCATGAAGATCCTCACGATGGCCGTGCTGGCCATCCTCATCGGCTCGTACGAGGGGCAGATCGCTCCCGTCGTACCGCTGCTGCTCAAGGACCTGAACATGACGCTGGCCACGTACGGCGCCGTGTCGGGCGTGGCGGCGGTGGCCGGGGCGATCGCCTCCATCCTCGGCGGCCGGCTCACCGACCGGCTCGGCCGCGTCCGCCTCCTCGTCCCGCTCATGGCACTGACGGCCGTGTGCTGCTTCGCCATGACGCTCGTGCACAGCCCCCGGGACCTGCTGATCGCCAGGATCGTGCTGGCGTTCGTGGACGGGGTCGCCATGGCCAGCACGGCGCCGCTGATCCGCGACTTCTCGCCGCGGCTGGGGCGGGCTCAGGCGTTCGGCTTCTGGACCTGGGGACCCGTCGGCGCGAACTTCCTGGCGGCCGCCATCGCGGGCTGGACCCTGCCGATCTTCGACGACTCGTGGCGCTCGCAGTTCGTCATCATGGGCTGCTTCTCGCTGGTCATCTCGGCCGTCATCGCCTTCAACATCGCGGACCTGTCCCCCGAACTGCGCGCCCGGATCCAACACACCGAACAGGCCGCCACCCAGGTCGTGGACCTCACCCGGCCGCCACGCCTCCGCTCGCTCTTCAGCCGGCGCAACATCTGGGCACACGTCGTCGGGATCTCGCTGTGGCTCGTGCTCTACATCACGCTCTCGCTCTTCGGGCCGACGATGCTGGTCGAGTCCCTCGGCGTGACCAGCGCGGAGGCGTCCACGATCATGGCGGCGTTCTGGAGCCTCAACCTGATCACGCTGATCGTGACGGGGCGGCTGTCCGACCGCACACAACTGCGCAAACCGTTCTCCCTCGGCGGCACCATCGCGGCCGTGCTCGTCACCGCCTACCTCGCCGTCTCGCTCGGCCAGGAGGGGGTCTCCACCGGCACGCTGATGGTGGTCGGCGCACTGCTCGGCGGCTCACTCGGAGTCGCGTACGCCCCCTGGATGGCCAACTACTCCGAGGACGCCGAAGACGCCGACCCGCGACTGCAGGGCACGGCGTGGGGGCTGTTCGGGTTCCTCACCAAGAGCATCGCGGTGGTCGGACTGCTGGTCATCCCGCACGTGGTGGAGGCCACGAACTGGCAGACGTGGCTGTTCGTGGCGCTGGGGTGCCTGGTGCTGTTCATCCCGGCGATCGTGCTGTTCAACGGGCCGTGGCGCCACACCGCCCGCACCCCCGCCACAGTCGCACTCGAAGAGGCGGAAAACTAACCAAGCCATCGCCCCCGTAGCCCACTCCGGCCCGCCACAGTCCCACACCCCAGCCGACCCCGACCCACCAGACCCCCCACGGACACCAAACCCACAACCACCCACCCGGGCCCATGAGGTCGGGCGGCCTGGGGGTGCCTAGGGCGTTGGCTGCTGGGGGCGTCATGACCACCCAGATGGCCCACTCGCCTGCCGTTACGGCGGCCGACCCGGTGCGGGTCAGCGAGCGTCACCCTGGAGGTGCTCAGCCATGTGCGGTGGGTGGGTGTCGGCGGCTTGCCGTAATGGATGGGTTTGTGGAAGGACGACGGCGCCGCACACGGGCTGAGAATTGTGCCCACGTGCGGCGCCGAACATCGACCTATCGCGAGTTGCCGATCAGTCGCGGTGGAGCTTCCGGTATGTCACCCGGTGCGGGCGGGCCGCGTCGGCGCCCAGCCGCTCGATCTTGTTCTTCTCGTAGTCGGCGAAGTTGCCCTCGAACCAGAACCAGTTCGACCCTTCCTCCCACGCCAGGATGTGGGTGGCGATGCGGTCGAGGAACCACCGGTCGTGCGAGGTGATCACCGCGCAGCCCGGGAAGTCGAGCAGCGCGTTCTCCAACGACGACAGCGTCTCCGTGTCGAGGTCGTTGGTGGGCTCGTCGAGCAGCAGCACGTTGCCGCCCTGCTTGAGCGTGAGCGCCAGGTTGAGCCGGTTGCGCTCGCCGCCCGACAGCACGCCGGCCTTCTTCTGCTGGTCGGGGCCCTTGAACCCGAACGCCGCGATGTACGCCCGCGACGGCATCTCCACGTTGCCGACCTTGATGTGGTCGAGCCCGTCGGAGACGACCTCCCAGACGTTCTTGTTCGGCTCGATGCCGCCACGGCTCTGATCCGCGTACGAGATCTTGACCGTGTCGCCGACCGTGACCGAGCCGGTGTCGGGCGTCTCGCTGCCGGTGATCATGCGGAACAGCGTGGTCTTGCCGACGCCGTTGGGGCCGATGATGCCGACGATGCCGTTACGCGGCAGGTCGAACGTCATGTCCTCCATCAGCAGGCGGTCGCCGAACCCCTTGGACAGCGCCTCGGCCCTGATGATCGTGGTGCCCAGGCGCGGGCCGGGCGGGATCTGGATCTCGTCGAAGTCCAGCTTGCGGAACTTGTCGGCCTCGGCCGCCATCTCCTCGTAGCGCTGGAGGCGGGCCTTGCTCTTGGTCTGGCGGGCCTTCGGGTTGGAGCGGACCCACTCCAGCTCGTCCTCGAGGCGCTTCTTCCGCTTGACGTCCTTCTGCCCCTCGACCTTGAGCCGCTGCGTCTTGGCCTCCAGGTAGGTGGAGTAGTTGCCTTCGTAGGCGTAGGCGCGGCCGCGGTCGAGCTCCAGGATCCAGCCGGCGACGTTGTCGAGGAAGTAGCGGTCGTGGGTGACGGCCAGGACGGTGCCGGCGTACTTCTCCAGGTGCTGCTCCAGCCACTGCACGCTCTCGGCGTCGAGGTGGTTGGTGGGCTCGTCGAGCAGCAGCAGGTCGGGGGCCTCGAGGAGCAGCTTGCACAGCGCGACGCGGCGGCGCTCACCACCGGACAGCTTGCTGACCTCGGCGTCGGGTGGCGGGCAGCGCAGGGCGTCCATCGCCTGCTCAAGCTGGCTGTCGAGCTCCCAAGCATTGCGGTGCTCGAGCTGGTCCTGCAGCTTGCCCATCTCTTCCAGCAACTCGTCGCTGTAGTCGGTGGCCATCTGCTCGGCGATGTCGTTGTAGCGCTGGAGCATCGCCATCGTCTCGGCGACGCCTTCCTGCACGTTGCCGAGGACGGTCTTCTCCTCGTTGAGCGGGGGCTCCTGCTGGAGCATGCCGACCGTGAAGCCCGGCATCAGCTTGGCATCACCATTGGACGGCTGCTCCAGGCCGGCCATCATCCGGAGCAGCGTCGACTTCCCGGTGCCGTTCGGCCCCAGAACACCGATCTTGGCTCCGGGCAGGAACGACAGGGTCACGTTGTCGAGGACAACCTTGTCACCGTGCGCCTTGCGCACGCGCTGCAGGGTGTAGATGTACTCCGGCATGCCCTCTAGCTTAGGGGCTCCCAACCCAGGCTTCCGCCGCTCCACCTGAGTAGCGCTTCAGGGGCAGGCCGAGCAACACCCGAAGACGTCCCCCGGCCGACCGAGGAAACCGGGGTCAGGAGGTGGGTCGCCCTTGAACAGGCAACTCATGCCGGAGCGGGCGGAACAGCGGGTATCGGGACTGTGCCGTCCTGTACCACCAAGGCGGACACCTTGTGGGGAGGTGCAGGAGCAGGGCGAAGGTCCGGATCACCAAGGCGCGGTTGTGGCGGGGCGGACGGCTCGCCGCAGGGGGCCTGCGAGAAATGAGCGCCGAGATCACGGCACCGGTCTCACCAAGGCGGGCGCCTCATGGGGCGAACAGGATAAAAGGCGAGGCGAGATGGTCGGCGTGAGGTTGTAATCGGACAGGCAGCCCGGTGGGCAATTCGGCGGGCAGACGAGCAGCCCGGCACCCAGCCCGGCGCGCAACCCGGTGCACAGGTCAGTGCGCAGCCCGATGCGCAGGTCAGTACGCAGGTCAGTACGCAGTCCGGTGTACATGGGCGCGAGGCACGGGGACGCGCCGGAATCACCCGAGAGAGGCCGTAGACGGGCGGGCAACCCGCAGGCAGGCGAGCAGATCAGTGGGCATGGGCGCGAAGAACGGCGACGCACCGAAATCACCGGAAGAGGCCGAAGCCGGGCGGGCAACCCGCGGCCAAGCGGGCAGATCAATGCACATGAGCGCGATGAACAGCGAAGCGCCCGAATCACCGGAAGGAGGCCCTAGCCGGCGGGCAGCGCGCGACCAGGCGAGCAGCCCACAGGCGTAGGCACGATGAGGCGTAAATGCGATGAGGCGTAGACGCCACGAACAGCGGCGCCACGAACGGCCGCGCCACGAACGGCCGGGCGATGAACGGCCGCGCGCCGGGAGGATCCGGGGAGGGTCCTGTTTCGACCCGGACGGCTGGTGAGCGTAGGCGTGTTGAGGGGCGGGAGGGTGAAGGTCAAGGGGTGGGGTCGTTGGGGAGGGGGCGGGGTGGGGGTGGGACGGCGGGGATGCAGATGCGGTCGCGGCCCAGCTCCTTGGCTCGGTAGAGGGCCAGGTCGGCGGCTGCGAGCAGGTCGATCAGGTCGTCGCCGTGGACGCTCATGAGCGCGACTCCGGCCGAGATCGTGACTCTGATGAGGGTGTCGTCGACGGGGATGGCCATGTGGCCGATGCGGTTGCGCAGGCGTTCGGCGACCTGGCGGGCCTCGTGGATGTCGGCCCCCGGCAGGAGTACGACGAATTCCTCACCACCGAAGCGGCCCACCACGTCGTAGTCGCGTAGCTGGCTGCGTAGCGTCGAGGCCACCCCTACCAGGACCTGGTCGCCCACGAGGTGGCCGTGGGCGTCGTTGACGCGTTTGAAGTGGTCGATGTCGATGATCAGAAGCGCCAGGGTTTCGCCGCTGCGGCGGGCGCGGACTATTTCGGTGTCGGCCTCGCGCTGCCAGGCGGCGGCGTTCAGCAGGCCGGTCTTGGCGTCGGTGCGGGCCGCCGCCTGGAGTTGGGCGTGGAGGAGGCTGCGCTGCAGCAGCACCACGGGGGGCAGCGCAAGGATCAGCAGGGCCAGGTTGAGCCCGCAGCCGATCGAGACCGTGATGCCCAGGCACAGCTCGACGATGTCCAGCAGCACGCTCTCCCTGTCCCACAGGACCTCCCGCCAGGTGATGTCCGGGTCGGCCGTGTGGGCGGCGATGGCGATGAGGGCGATGTTGAGCAGGGAGAAGAGTACGGCCGCCGCCACCGCTATGAGAATCGGCGGGCCGCTGCCCTGCGACAGCACCCATGGGTCGTCGACGAACTGGTGGAACACGACGGAGGCCGTACACCCTGCCAGGCCGATGGCCGCCGAGCTGAACACCCTCCGATAGAGCACCGTCGCCCGCACTCGCACCTGGAGCAGGACCTGCAGCACGATCGGGGCGAAAAGGGCATAGACCGGAGGCAGGAGCAGCGCCACCGGCAACCACCAAGCGGACAGCAGGTCGCGTGAGACTCCGGCCGGCATGCCCAAGCGCCTGGTGGCCTCGATACAGACCGCGCCGCAGCCCATGAGAGCGCCGAATGTGAGCACGTCGCGCCACAAGAAATCGGTGGCCGACGTGAACACCATGATCGCGACGAGATCAAGAGCGACGATCGCGCACAAGTAGATCACGAGCGGTCGGCGTTGCCCTAGCAACGGCCAGCGGCCGGCCAGAGTTGACACACCGTCGCGAGACTTGATCGTGGCGTGACTGGTCACCGCCATCTCGTCTCCTCCCTGACTAACGATGTGTAACACAATAATTGCGGAGTGTGCGTTGTGCGATGGGAACCGCTACGTTGGCAGGGACTACACCTGCTCACTCCATGAGCGGGCCGTGCTGGAAAGCCGTGCTGGAAAGGAGCAGCCATGGTGCGGGGCGTGACCTGGACCTGACAGATGATGCTCTAGCCATCTGCCACGGGCGACACGCCATCGGCCGTCCCTCGGGGTGTTAACGGGACCCGGCCGGTGCCCCCTCCCCCCTCCAATCCAGCTCTCTCCTGCGCTTTGTTTTCCGATCACGCTTGTGGATGTGAATACGTCCGCGTTATCGGGACCGCCCTCGCCCCCTATTGGATCTGCCTCCATCGCTCCCTACATGACCTGCCTTCATTAGGGCCGACTGCACGGCTTGCGGGTCGACTGCATCTCCCTGTCCGGGGTTTGTTTTCAGTTTTGGATCACTGTCCTATCCCGATTGGACCGCTCAAGGGACCCGGTGCGGGTGGTCGCCCCATTCGGTGGCGTGTGCTTCGTCGCCCCTTCCAAGCTGTGAGTGTCGCCGTCCCGATCTGCAGGCGCGCCTATCCCCCTCCTGGGCTTGTTTCGGGTCGTCGTTCCGGGCTCACGTGTCGTTGGTCGTGCTTGCTGTTGGGGTTGGGCTTTGAGTGGTGCTCGCCTCTGCTGCGGGCACCTGACTGGGGTTGATGGCGTGGGGAGGGGCACCGGGTGGTGGGGCGGTGCCCCTCCGGAGGCGCTGTTACGCTGCCGCTCGCTCTTCCAGGGTCATCGGCTCATCGTCGGTGTCACCGGTGTTCGTGGGGAGAGGCGTGCCGGCGTCCTCGGCGCCCAGAATGCGTATCGTGTCGCCCTCGGCGGTCTTCGGCTTGCGTCGGGCGTTGTCCAGCGCGGACCTCGGTGCGCGGGACGTGCCGTCCTTCGTGCTCCTCGTGGTGGGCGATGAGCCTTCCTCCATGCTCCACGGTGTGGGCGTCGCGGTGTCTGCTGCGGTCTTCGGCGTGTGGGTCGCGGCGTCTTCCGGGCTCTGCAGCGTGCTTGCCGCGCCGTTCTCCATGTCCGAAGGTTGGGCGGTGCCGAGGACTTGGACCGTGTTGTCCTCTGTGCTGAGGTCGGGGCGGGCCAGGCCTCGGAGGTTGCGGGTGCCCATCGCCCAGTCGCGGGTCTCCTCGTCGAGGCGGTCGCGCATCTCCTTGCTCATCGAGCCCACTCCGCCGCCCCGCTCCGGCTTGCTGAAGACGCCGGTGCCCCAGCGCAGGTCGTGGCCGACCGCGCTGGCCTCAATCTCGGGCATGAAGCGGCGGTCGCCATCAGTGCCGAACTCGCGGATGCGCAGCTTGCCTGACACCACTACGGGATGGCCTGCTCGTACGGAGGAGGCGACGTTTTCTCCCAGGGCACGCCAGCAGCGGACGGTGAAGCAGACCTTTTCGCCGTCCGTCCACTGGCCCGTCTTGCGGTCGAAGTAGCGGTGTGAGGTGAGCACCTTGAGCGACGTGACCTTGGTGCCCTCGTCGAAGCTGTATTGCCTCGGCTCTGCCGCGACGTTGCCGGTGAGCGTGATGTAGATGTCGTTCATCCCGTGCCTCCCATATGGCGGGCCGGCTGCCCGCGGTCTGCGAACACAGTGCCGTGAGGGGGATGGACGGGGGACGGCCGAACGCGGTTCTGTGGATGAGGGGTTGGGGAGGGGGAAGCCTGTGGATGGAGGGTTGGTGAGGGCGGGGGTTGGTGAGGGCGGGGGTTGGTGAGGGCGGGGGTTGGTGAGGGCGGGGGTTGGTGAGGGCGGGGGTTGGTGAGGGCGGGGGTTGGTGAGGGTCCAGCCTTGGCGCGGACCCGGCCGTGCGCGCACCTGGGAGATCAGGTGGAGAGGGAGCGATGGCTTTCGGGTTCGAGTGAGGTCGGGGCTCGGGCAAGCGGATACTCGCGCGATCGGATGCTGGGTATTTCTGGGTGCCTGCGCGTTCGGGTGTCCGGGTGTGCGTAGACACAACCCGAGGAAGGTAGCCGGCGGCCGATGATCAGCGAGCGCGGCGCCCGGCCGATGGACGGGCGAGCGGGCAAGCGGGCGGAGGGTGAGTCGGTCGGTGGGATGTCGGGGATCGATGGTGACGGGGTGGAGACGTACGGAAAGCGGCTCGGCTGACGTCTGTCAGCCGAGCCGCTTCGCCGACGTGTGCCGGCCGCACCACCTTGCCGGCAGGTTCCGGCCGCACCGCATTGTCGGCAGGTGTCGGCAGGTGTCGGCAGGTGTCGGCCGGGTGTGGTGTGTGCCGGTTAGACCGACAAGTCTCGTAGAGCTGTGTAGAACGAGTGGTGTCGGCCCAGTTCGCGTTCTACCGGCTCGACCACCATCGTGGTCGACACCGCGGCGACCCTGCGCCTCATCTCGCGTTCCAGCCGCTCCCTCTCCCTCGACGCCCCGAGCTCGACGAAGTTGCGGGACGCGATGCCCGACAACGCCCCCAGCCCCAGCACCGAGGCCATCATCAACCCCACCCACGGCAGCGTCGCGCTGTCGCCCAGCAGTTCCAGCGCCGGCGGCAGTTGGCCGGGCATGAGCAGGCCCACGGCCAGCCACGCCACCCCGGCCGCGAACGCCGCCACCAGGAAGTACTGCCAGATCTTGAGCGCCCGCCACCATCCGGGGATCCGGTCGAGCTGCGGCGCCACCTCCGTCAGGTCCTCCGTCAGCGCCTGCGGGAGCTGGCTCGAGCGGGACCGGGCCGCCTGGTGCACCGCCGTGCGCCACACCGGGTGCATCCCGCCGGACAGCCCGTCGGTGAGCGCCTGTACGGCGTTGGCCACCTCGGCCGACTGCGCGCTGACCGAAGTGGTGGTGATGCCGCGGATCTCCTCGCTCACGTCCTCGAGCCGCAGGCTCTTCAGCGGGTCGGGGCGGAACTTGGCGAACCACCGCGGGTACGGCCACCCGACCCACCGGCTCGACCGCTCCGCGTAGACGTTCTCCATGGCCTCACCCACGGCCGGTACGCCCACCGCGTCGCAGAGCGCGTCCGTCAGCCCCATCCGCCGGGCCTCGTCGACCGTGGACGGCGCGGAGAGCGCCTCTCCCATCGGCATGGACTGGCTCAGCTTCTGCTCCAGCCGGTGCAGGTCGGCCTCGAGCTTCTGGATGGCCGCGCGCCGCCGGGACACCGCGGTCGCGATGACGCTCTTGAGGCTCTCGACGCCGCGCCCGGTGACCGCCGACGTCGGTACGACGCTGGGATGCTCCACGCCCTCCCTGCGCAGCAGGTCGTTGAGGTCGATGACCAGCTCGGCCAGCTCCTCGGTGGTCAGCCGGTCTGCCTGGTTGAGCGCGAACACGGTCACCGCCTCATGCCCCGCCAGCTCCGTCACGTAGCGCCGGTGCGTGGAGGCGTCGGCGTACTTCTGCGGGTCGAGCACCCACACCACCAGGTCGGCCAGGCCGATGAGCCGGTCGGCCTCGGTGTCGGTGAGCGCCCTGATCGAGTCGTGGTCGGGCAGGTCGAGCAGGATCAGCCCGTGGAGCTGGCTGTCGCCCTTGTCGAGCGCGCTCGCCCGGGAGAAGCGGTGCCGCCACTGGATCTGCAGCCAGTCGAGCAGCGGCCCGGCCCCCTCCAGCCCCCACACACAGGCGTGGGTACGGGCGGTGGTCGGCCTGCGTACGCCCGTGGGCGACAGCTCCAGCCCCGAGATGGCGTTGAACAGTGACGACTTGCCGCTGCCCGTGCCGCCCGCGAGGGCGACGACGGTGTGCTCCGAGGAGAGCTTGAGCCGGTCTCCGGCAAGCTGCAGCAGCCCGTTGGCCTCTTTGAGCAGTTTCTTGTCCAGCCGCCCCGGGCCCAGCTCCACCACCTTGGTGAGCGCGGACAGTCGCGGAGCGAGCCCCGGCCTGGTGGTCGTGGTGGTCATCGAGCGACCTCGAGGTTGTACGTTGCCTGATAGAGGCGGGTGGCGACCGACTCGTCGGGAATGCCCGCCGAGTCGAGCGCTTGGACGTAACGCATGGATTCCTGGTCGAACAGCATGCCGATCCTGGCCCGCAGATCACTGAGCGCCTTGGCTCCGATGCCGCGCAGCGACTCGGCGCCGAGCAGGGCGTTCACCAGCCGGTGCGGCACCCCTTCGCCGTTGCTTCCGCTGAACATGGCCACGGTGAAGATCAAGGAGAGCGAGTCGGGTTCGAACGACACCAGCTTCGACACCGACCGCTTGGCCACGCCTTCCGTACGCACCAGCTCGCTGAGATGCTCCTGCCAGGACGCGATGGCCCGGTTGGCCTGCCGTACGAGATCGTCGGAGGGCCGGTCGAGGTTCTCCCCCAGCTTGCCCCCCAGCTCCGAACGGTGCCGCCAGCGCGCCACCACCTCCTCGGAGGCCCGGTTGGCCGCGGCGACGATCACCGACTCGAGCCCGGCCCGGATCGCCGCCTTGAACGCCAGCACGCGCTCGGGCGCCTGCTTGGCCGACCGCCCGCGCCTGCGCACCTGCAACGAGCGCAGGAGGTCGCCGGATCCGGTGAAGTCCTGCCAGCGGGCCAGCACCTCGCCGTGGAGCAGCGAGCCGTTCTTCGACGCCTTGTCGATCTCACTCAGCGCGCTGAGGAAGGCCGCGTCCACGTCGCTGCGCAGCTCCGCCCTGAAGGCGACCTGCGTCTCCAGGTGCCGGGCCAGCGCGGGTACGCGGGTGCGGAAGCTGTTGAGCACGCCGTTCAGCGTCTCGCGTACGGCCTGGGCCCGCCGATCCTCGTCGACCGAGAGCTCGGCCAGCCAGAGCCGCAGGTCGGTGACCTCGTTGTCGGGCAGTCTGCCGTCGGCCACCTTCGCCTCGTGGATGACGAACCTGTCGATCTCGCCCAGCCCGTATTCGGTCAGCATGCGGACGAAGTGCTTCAACACCACGTCGGCGGACCTGGGCTGGACCCGCGACAGGACGATCGCCAGGCGGGCGCCGCGCTCCTTGGCCAGGCGCAGCAGGTTCCAGGCGGGGGCGTCGGCGTAGCGGGCGGCCGTGGTCACGAAGATCCACAGGTCGGCGGCGTCGAGCATGCGGTGGGCGATCTCGTGGTGCTCCTCGACGACCGAGTCGATGTCGGGGGTGTCGAGCAGCGCGACGCCCTGCGGGAGCTTCTCCGTCGCGACGATGACCAGGCCGCGCATCCCGGCCTCCGGCGATGCCTTCTCGAGCCGCTGCAGGCCGCCGAGTAGCTCGCCTTCCGCGAACCACTTGTGGTCGTCCGGGTGGCAGGCCAGGACGGGGGTGCCGGTGGTGGGGCGGCGGATGCCGGTGCGTGAGACGTTCCGTTCGGCGAGGGAGTTGACCAGGGTGGACTTTCCGGCGCCGGTCGAGCCCGCGATCACGATGAGCGCGGGCGCGGCGCTGGTCTTGACCCTGGGCAGCACGTAGTCCTGAAGCTGGGCCAGCAGCTCGGCCTGCGCCTGCCTGGCCTCCTCGGAGCCTGGCAGATCAAGGCCGAGGCGGAGTTCGGCGACGCTTTCGCGGAGGGCGTCGAGGGCCGCCATCAGCGACTCCAGGGTCTCGGCGGGAAGCTCCTTGCCCGCCTTCTCCTTCTGCTCCGCCTTGTCCGTCTTGTTCTTCTGCTCTGCCTTGTCGGCGGTGCCGTCGCGCTCGCCGTGCTGCTCGGCCCGGGGGGTCTCGTCCGGAGTGTTCTCGTCGTCGTCGAGGTCTCCGGGGTCTGTGAGCACTCCGGCTTCCGCGGGCGCATCCTGGTCGAGCGGTTCGTCCGCGTCGCTCGGCCACTGCTCGTCGCGGGGCTTCTGGTCGGCGCTCTCGTCTGCGGCGACCGGCTCGTCCTGCAGCGACGGCCACTCCTCGGCACGTGCCTTCCCGCTCTGCGGGGGCTCGTCCGCGAACCGGCGGGTGTCGGGGGCCTGCGCCGTCTTGGCGTCCTTGGCGGGCGACGCCTCCTTCTTCGCGGGAGGGGACTGGCGGGAGGCGGGCCGGGCGAAGAGGGAGGGGCGTTCGCCGGAGTCGTCCGGCTGGTCCGCGGGTTGTGGCGGGCGCAGGGCGGCGAGCATCTCCTCGGTCACCGGCCGCCGCAGGGCAGCGGGCTTCTCGAAGAGCGAGGGGCCACTGCTCGCGGGCTCGTCACGACCCGCGCCGGTGGCCGCGCGGGCCTCCCGAGCGCGGGCCTCCCAGACGGAGGCCTCCCGCGGGGCGCGCCCTCGTACGGGAAGCTCCGGCGCCTTCCCGGCAGCGGCGGCAGGCTCAGACCGTGCCTCAAACCGCGCCTCCGACCGAGGCTCCGGGCGAGGCTCCGGGTCGCCCGGCTCGTCATCGGCCTCCTCAGCGGCGGGCTCGTCGAAGGACTTCACGGTCGCGGACTGCTCGGCCGTGAAGTCCCACGCCGTGGAGCTCCCGACCGCCGCAGAGCCTCCAGCCGTGGATTCCTCGGCCGTGGAGCCCTCAGCCGTGGAGGCTCCGGCCGTAGGATCCTCGGCCGTGGAGTCCGTGGACTCGCCGGCCGCGGGCTCGCCGGCCGAGATCGGCTCGTCGCTGAACCACCCGCCCTCGGGCCCGTCAGCGCCGTCGCCGGCGACCGCCTCGTCACGGGACTCCCGTTCCACAGGCTCGTCACCGGATTCCCGAGCCGTCGGCTCATCGCTGCTGGATTCCCGCTCCGCAGGCTCCTCATCGGAGTCGCGGTCCGCGGGCTCTGGAGCCTCGTCGCGGGCAGGCGGGGCCTGACCGGGGTCGCGGCCGTCCGCCGCCCCACCCCGCACGGCCTGCGAGCCGTCCTGGGCATCATCGTGCTGGACCTCGTCGAGGTCCTCGTCCGTCACCGCGCGGAAGCTCAACGTCTGCTCCCCGGGTGACTCCTGTCGCCCGTCATCCATGGCCGTGTTCACGGCAAGCGCTCCGCTCGAACCATCTCGACCTCCTGGCCGACCCGCACGACGTCGCCGACGATGACGATCGCCGGCGGCCGTATCCCAGCCGCGGACACGCGGTCGGCCACGGTGGAAAGCGAAGCGATGACCGCCCGCTGGGTCGGAAGGGTACCGTCCTGTACCACCATTACGGGAGTCTCCGAGGCACGTCCGTCTCGAACGAGCGCCTCGGCCACCTTCGCCAGCCGCTCGACGGCCATCAGCAGCACCAGAGTGCCCTGGGAACGGGCCAGTGCGGGCCAGTCGACGGTGGATCTGGGGTCGTCGGGCGCGACGTGCACGGAGATCACGTGGAACTCCTGGCTGACCCCCCGATGCGTCACCGGCACACCGGCCGCGGCGGGCACCGCCACGGCGCTGGTGAGGCCGGGCACCACCGTCACGGGGATGCCGGCCTCGGCGCAGGCGATCATCTCCTCGCCGCCGCGCCCGAACACGAACGAGTCGCCGCCCTTGAGCCGGACCACGAACTTGCCCTGCCGCGCGCGGTCGACGAGCAGCTCGTTGATGGTCTCCTGGGACAGCGCGCGCCCGTAGGGGACCTTGGCGGCGTCGACGAGCTCGACGTCGGGGGCCAGCTCGTCGAGCAGGGCCCGGGGCGCGAGCCGGTCGGCGACGACCACGTCGGCCTGGGCGAGGAGCTGCCGCCCGCGCACCGTGATCAGGCCGGGGTCGCCGGGGCCGCCGCCCACGAGCGCCACGCCGACGGGCTTGGTGCGGTTGCGCCGGGCGTCGACCGTGCCGTCGCGCAGCGCCTCGACCACCGCGTCCCTGATGCCGGCGGCCCGGCGCGGGTCGCCTCCCGCGGTCACGGCCACGCCGATCTCGTCGACCCGGCCGGTGGCGGGTGTCCAGGCCGCCGAGGCGTCCTTGTCGTCGGCTCGCACGCACCACACGCGCTTGGCCTCCGCCTCGGCGGCGACCGCCGTGTTGACGGACCTCTCGTCGGTGCAGGCCTGCACGAGCCAGGCCCCGTCGCAGTCGCCGACCTCGTAGGGCCGCGCGTGCCAGGTGACCCGGCCGGCGGCAATCAGATCGTCGAGCGCCGGGGTGACGCTCGGCGACACGACGGTGACCTCCGCACCGGCCTCTAGCAGCGCGGGAACTCGTCGCTGGGCGACGCGGCCGCCGCCCACGACAAGGACCCGGCGGCCGGAAAGCCGCAGGCCGAGGAGGTAGGGACCCATGGGGGGAATCTCCCGTTCGCGAAGGTTGTGTTAAGAGGTAAACCTACCGGCTCTGAATGCGTCATTTGCTGCGCATGGGTTAACGCCCGTCAAGAAGCGGTTGCCGGGGATCCCAGCGTGGCCCGCCTCCATCGTCCTCACGGCGTCTGGCCATCGCTGACAAGGCCTCAAGGATAACGCGATTCCCGAGGTAGGCGGTGATGTCGGCGTGATCGTACGGCGGAGCCACCTCCACCACCTCCATCCCGGCCACCGGCAGTTCGTAGCAGATCCGGCGGACGGAATCGAGGAGTTGCCTGGCCGACAGCCCACCGGGCTCGGGTGTTCCGGTGCCGGGCGCGTGGGCGGGATCGCACACGTCGATGTCGACGGACAGGAAGACCTGGTCGCAGTCGTCGAGCGCGATCCGGAACGACTCCGTGAGGCATTCGTCAAGCCCGCGAGTCACAATTTCGGTCATTTCATAGGAACGCATATTTTGCGCAGCCATCCAGCCCAGCGTCTCGGGCTCCGGCCAATAGCCGCGCAGCCCGATCTGCAGGAACCGGTCACCGCGGATGGCGCCGGACTCGATGAGGCGCCGCATGGGCTGGCCGTGGCCGTACAGGTGGCCGAAGGCGATGTCGCCCGTGTCGGCGTGCGCGTCGAAGTGGATCATCGAGGTGCGCCCGGCCGCGTACGCCCTGGAGGTGCCGCGCGCGTCCGGCAGCGCCACCGTGTGGTCGCCCCCGAGCACCAGCGGGATGGCCCCCGAGGAGGCGATCCGGTGCACCGCCTCCTCGATGGCCGCGATCGAGCCCTCCACGTCACCCGAGTAGCACTCGACGTCACCGGCGTCGAGCACCCGCAGGTCGCGCAGGGCGTCCACGCGCAGCGCCAGGCTGGGCCTGGAGCCGTCGTGCGGCAGGTAGCAGGCCTGGCGCAGCGCCCGGGGGCCGAAGCGCGCGCCGGGCCGGTTGGTGGTGCCGCCGTCGAACGGGGCCCCGACGATCACCACGTCGGCGTCCGCGTAGCTCTCCGGCTCGTTCACGTCGCACCGGTCCACCCCGAGAAAGGTGAGGTCGGGGCCGTACATGGCGCCATAGCGAGACACTGTGCGCACCTCCAGTGCCTCCATCATCACACGGGCTTCTCGGTCACTCCCGCCGAGTCGAAGGTGGCCACGTCGTGCATCACGCGTACGGCCGCGCACACCATCGGATGCGCGAGCAGGCCGCCGGTGCCCTCGCCGAGCCGCAGCTCCAGATCCACCAGCGGGCGCAGCCCGAGGTGCTCCAGCGCGGCGGAGTGACCGGGCTCGGCCGAGCGGTGGCCGGCCACGCAGTGGTCGGTCGTGGCGGGGTCGAGCGCGGCGGCCACGAGGGCGGCGGCCCCCGAGATGACGCCGTCGAGGATCACCGGCACGCGCGCCGCGGCGCCGTACAGGATGAAGCCGGCGATGGCGGCGTGTTCGAAGCCGCCGACGGCGGCCAGGGCGCGCAGTGCCTCGCTGGGTGAGGAGGAGGCGTCCGACAGGGTGTTCGCGCGCAGGGCCTCGCGGACGACGGCGACCTTGCGCTCGTACATCTTGTCGTCGATGCCGGTGCCCCTGCCGGTCACCTCGGCGGGGTCCTTGCCGGTGAACACGGAGATCAGCGCGGCCGAGGCGGTGGTGTTGGCGATGCCCATGTCACCGGTGATGAGGCAGCGCGCGCCCCCGGCGACCAGGTCCTTGGCCACGACGATGCCCGCCTCCAGCGCCCTGACGGCCTGGTCGACGGTCATGGCGGGGCCCCTGGACAGGTCGGCGGTGCCGTACGCGACCTTGTGCGAGACCAGGTTGGGCGCGTCGGGCAGGTCGGCGGCGACGCCCACGTCGACCACGGTCACCGACGCCCCGGCCTGGGCGGCGAAGGCGTTGGCCACCGCGCCGCCGGCCAGGAAGTTGGCGACCATCTGCACCGTCACCTCCTGCGGCCACGGCGTGACGCCGCGGGCGTGCACGCCGTGGTCGGCGGCGAAGATGGCCAGCGCCGCCGGCTCGGGCATCGGCGGCGGGCAGGCGCCGGCCGCGCCCGACAGCCGGATCGCGACATCCTCCAGCACCCCGAGCGAACCGCGGGGCTTGGTGAGCCGGTCTTGGTGGTCTCGGGCGTCGGCGAGCGCCCGCGGGTCGGCCTCGCGGATCGCGGCGAGGGTCTCAGCGAGCACGGCGTACCTCCAGTGCGCACACACTTACGGGACGAGTTGGAGCGCTTCCTCGTATCGGTCGATCACGACGTCGGCCAGGATCTCGCAGTCGCCGATCACCTCGGCGCAGCGGATGTCGAGATCGGGATGCCCGGCCCCGTACGCCAGCGCCTGCGCCCACACCCGCTCGAGCAGACCGCCCGCGAACAGCAGGTAGGGCACCACGATCACCCGCTTGGCGCCCAGCCGGCGGCAGCGTTCGAGCCCGCCGGGCACCCCGGGAGGTGTGACGGACACGAAGGCGGTCTCGACGGTCATGAAGTCGTAGGCGTGCGTCTCCCAGAACAGCCGGGAGACGCGGTGGACCTCGGCGTTGGCGGCCGCGTCGGTGGAGCCCTCGCCGACCAGCACGACCGCGGTCTCGCCCGGCTCGACGTGCGGGTGGTAGTCCTCCGAGAGCGGCGCGTCCACGGCGCGCAGCCGGGGCCTGGCGCCCACGAGTTCGAGCGCGCGCGGCTTGGACAGCTCGGCGGCGGCCTCGTTGAGCCGCTCGGCCAGCAGCGACAGCACGCGCGGGTCGGGGCCGAGGGGGCGGCCGTAGTCGTACATCAGCGTCGGGTGCCGCTGCTGTTCGAGAGCCATCGCGGCGGGGAAGTCCTCGCCCATGCGGCTGAGGCTCAGCGGCAGCGCCACGAGCCGGTGGTGCCCCCTCGCGACCAGCGAGGCGACCGAGTCGCTCAGCCGGGGTGTGGCCCGCTCCAGGTAACCACCCGACACGTCGGCGCCCGTCTGGTCGAGGCGGCAGCGCAGGCGATGTACGAACCTGCCGAACTCTGCGGCGTAGGCGTCATCCTGTGAGCCCTGCCCGATCAGCAGGAGCGGCGGCTTCATCGTGAGGGATCTCCGGTGCAGTGGACAAAGTCACGCGAGGATAACCGATGCGCACCGGTAGGGAACAGGTCACGTTGTGTGCGCGGGCGTCGCATGCACGACGAACACGGGGTCAGAGGCGGTAAGACGGTGGGAGCCGTCGGGGTCGAGCGTCAGCTTGGAGACCTGGATCTGGGTGCCCTCGCCACGGTAGCCCTGCTCGCGCAGCCGGTCCAGCACGGCCGAGACCTGCTCGACCTTGCTGAGCGCGCAGACGAGCGTGCGCGGGCCGCGCGCGGCGCAGGCGACGACCACGTCGGGCCCGCCGCCGCCCACGAACACGGCGTCGGGGTTGGGCAGCGGCTCCAGCGCCGGCGGCGCCTGTCCCCTGGTCAGAGCCACTTTAACGCCGTACGCGAGCACGTTGGCGCGCAGCTTGGCGCACCGCGCCTCGTCGCGTTCGACGGCCATGACGGCCGCGCCCATCCGCGCGCACTCGACGGCGATCTCGCCGACGCGCGCGCCCACGTCCCAGACCAGGTCGCCGAGCCGGGGCCCCAGCTTGGCCAGAATGTACGCCCGCACCTCCGCCGGGATCCCGCTCTCGAACGGCAGCGCCCACTCGGCAGGACCGGGCTTGGCCCCCGCCACCCAGCTCGGCTCCTTGGCCTGGTGCAGCGGGTCGATGACGAGCACCACGTCGGGGTCCTTCCACGGCCTGGTGGTGGCCTCGCCCATGCGGCTGTGCGTGACCCGCTCGTCGGGGCCGCCGAGGTCCTCGCACACGATCAGGGCGCGCGGGGTGGTCGGGGCCAGCTCCCTGGCGATCTCGCCCGGGCCGACGCCGGGGGCGACGATGAGCGCCACCTTGGGGTGGGCGCGGCAGGCGTTGACGACCCGGTCGAGCTGGTCGTGGCCGGACGGGGCGACGACGAGCGCGTCCTCCCAGTTGAGCCCGGCGCAGGCGAAGGCGCGGGTGACCAGCGACATGGCCGGGAGCACGTCGGGTTTGAGCCCGTGGGCCCGCAGGGTGCGTACGACGCCGAAGAAGCCGGGATCGCCCTCCGTCAGCACGACGGCGGGACCTTCGCCATGTTCGAGGTGGCCGTCGAGGGCCTCCAGCAGCGAGCCGTCGGCCACGGCCGGCGACGTGAGCTTGAGCCGCCCGAGAATGGCGTCGGGCCCCACGACGAGCCGGGCCTCGTGGAGTTTGTCCACCGCCTTGGCCGAGAGCTCGGATCCGTCCCAGCCGACCACCGTGATCATTAAGCCTCACCGTCCTCACCACAAGGGTGACGTCTGCGGAGAGGTTTCACAAAGGGTACGGGGGTCAGTCCGGTGTCCCCTCAGGCCAGGTCGGACGGGATGAGGCTGTAGACGACCAGATCCTCTCCGGTGAGCGAGGCGCGGGCGACGCCCTCGCGGACGAAGCCCGTCTTCTCCGCCACGCGCTGGGAGGCGGTGTTGGTCGTGGCCGCGCGGAGCTGGATCCGTGCGAAGCCGTGCCGCTCGAACAGCCAGCGCGCGAGCGCCGTCACGGCCTCGCCCGCGTAGCCCTTGCCGCGGGCCCAGGGGGCGGTCATGTAGCCGACCTCGGCGGTGCGGTTGGTCCAGTCGAGGTCGCGCAGGTCCACGTTGGCCACGTAGAGGCCGGTGCCCAGCTCCTCGGCCGTCCAGACGGCCCCTGCCCCTCTCATCCGCATGCGCTCGGAATGGGCGATGTATCCCCACGCCTGCTCCTCGCTGTAGCCGCGCGGCACGCCCGTGTACCTCTGGGTCAGCGGGTCGGCGGCGGTGCGCGTCAGGGGCACGACGTCCTCGGGCCCCTGGGGCCGCAGGAGCAACCGCTCGGTGCGCAGCTCGGTCTTGGGCAGGGCGGCGGTGGGCGCGCGGCTGTCCTGGCCCAGCAGGCCGAAGATGACGAGGTCGTGGGTGCCCGTCTCGTCCACGACCGCGTCCCGGAGCACGCCCTCCCAGGTGAAGCCCGCTTTGGCGGCCACGCGGAGCGAGGCGACGTTGTCCAGGTTGGCGGTCAGGTCGATCCTGCGCAGCCCCACGGTGTCGAGCGCCCAGGCCGTCAGCCCGCGTACGGCCTCGGTGGCGAAGCCGCGGCCCCGGTAGAGCGGGTGGACGCCGTAGCCGACCTCGGTCGTGCCCGTGGTCCACGAGGTCTTGAACAGGCTGATGGCGCCCACGATGAGCCCTTCGGCGTCGGTCATGGCCAGGTGGAGGCCCTGCCCCGAGCGGCGCAGCTCGTGCACGCCGTGGGACAGCCACCGGGCGACGCCCGAGACCTTGACCGGGGCGCCGGGCGGCAGGAACCGGACACCGGACTTGACGATGGAGCGGATCCTTTCGGCGTCCTGGGGGCCGAAGGGCCGCAGCGTCAGCCGGGTGGTGGTGATGCTCACATCAGGGTCGAACACGCTCGGCAGGGTACACATCCGCGATGTTTGCCCACGAAAGCGGGGGTAGGGCGCATTTGAGGGGAGTGGGAACTATGGAACGTGGGAGCGACAAGCATAATCCGCGACTGGACGACCAGCAGAAGCACGAGACCGAGGGCATGATCCGCGGCGGCGGCCCCACGCACGTCGAAGAGTGGAAGGAGCCCGAGGCACTGCCGGCGTCCGGTGAGGAGTATCTGCGGTCGTACCCACCGGGACACGCGCCCGGCACCCCTGACGGCATCACGCCTCAGGGTGTCGCCGTTCGCAGCGACCTCGCCAAGTGGCTGAGCGACGCCCACTGGCCCGCGTCCAAGGACGACCTGGAGCGGCACGCCGAGCGGGCGGACGCGCCGGACGCGGTGGCCGACCTGGTCGCGTCCCTGCCCGACCGCCGCTTCAGGAACGTGGCGGAGGTGGCCAAGGCCCTCGGGCTCGGCATGGAGAAGGGGAGGTGGTGAACGGTGCGGCTCGACTTCATCCGGCCCCTGTACGAGCGGCATGGCCCGTACGCGTCGGTGTACGTGGGCGCCCTCACCGGGCCCGAACGTGAGACCCACTGGCACAGCATGCGCGACCGGCTCGCGGACCAGGCCGACAAGGCCACGCTGGACGCCCTGGACGAGGCGGCCCTGGCGCCGGCGGCCGGGCGGGCGCTGTTCGCCGCGCACGGCGACGTGGCCCTGGCCGAGTCGCTGGCCGAGGCGCCGCACGAGCTCGTCTCCTGGTCGCCGCTGCCGCATCTCACGCCCATGCTCATGGCCCGCGGAGAGAACGTCCCGCACATCCGGGTCATCGTCGACCACGCCGGGGCCGAGGTGACGGTGTTCGGCGGCGGGTCGCCGCGCAGGGCCATCGTGCACGCCGACACCTGGCCGCTGCAGAAGACCGCGCAGGGCGGCTGGTCGCAGAAACGCTACGAGCGCGCGGTCGAGGAGACCTGGGAGCAGAACGCGGTCGCCGTCGCCCACGAGATCGACGAACAGGTCCGCCGCATCGGCGCCGAGCTGGTCCTGGTGGCCGGTGAGCCGAAGTCGCGCTCGTACCTGCTGCATCATCTCGGCACCAAGTCCGCGGACCGGGTGCTGATGGTCGAGCACGGCAGCCGCTCCGACCACGGCCAGTTCGAGAAGGACGTGGAGAAGGCGCTCGACGACTGGATCGAGCGCCGGCGCGCCGAGCTGCGGGAGCGGCACGCGGAGACCGGCGGCCCCGTCGGGGTGGCCGCCGTCGCCCACGCCCTGCGCGAGGGCAGGGTGCACGCGGTGCTCACGCCCGGCGAGCTGCCACGCCGGATCTGGATCGGCGGCGGCGGCACCCAGCTCGCCACCGACGCGGGCGAGCTGCGCCGCTGGGGCGTGGACGAGCCGATCCAGGAGCGCGCCGACTCCGCCCTGGCCAGGGCCGCCGCGATGACGGACGCCGAGCTGTGGTTCAACGGCGACGTGCCCGACGTGGCGGCCGTGCTCAGGTACTGATGATCACCTCGAGGGTTCTGGGGCCGTGCACGCCCTCGACCCGGTTCAGCTCGATGTCGCTGGTGGCGGAGGGGCCGCTGATCCAGGTGAGCGGGCGGGCCGGGTCGAGCCTGGCGACGGCCTCGGGGACGCCGGCCACGATCTGGGCCGCCCGCACCACGCACAGGTGGTAGTCGGGGACCAGGGTCTGCGCCCTGGTGCCCTGGCCGGGGCCGTGGTCGAGGACGATCGTGCCGGTCTCCGCGATGCCCACGGCGCAGTACGTCACCACGCCGTCGGCCGTCCTCAGGTCGTCCCAGCCGCCCTCGCGGTCGAAGCCGTCGGGCACGATCACACGGCGCTCGCCCAGGCATTCGTCGATCTTGCCGGGGACCTCCGCCTCCGGGACCACGTGCACGATGGCCCGGTAGTCGTCGACCCGCTCGGCGAACAGGCCCACGAGGTCGTCGGCCGGCCGCCCCGCCCGGTAGTGCCGGGGGATCTCGACGTCCGCCACGCCGGCGACCGCCTTGCCGATCCTGGCGAGGATCTCCTCACGCGCGCTCATTCCGCTCCCACCAGTCTCTGAAGCTCTCTTCCGGAATGTCGGGCAGGTCCCGGGTGTCGGTCCAGGCCGACAGCGGACCGGGCAGCCGCCTCGGGACCAGCTTGCGGACGCGGGAGGCGGCGCGCTGGGCCTTGGCCAGCCGCTCGTGGTCGTTGAGTATCCAGCCCGCGACCTTCATGCCGGCCCGCTCGGCCGCCGCGTGCGGGGCCTTGGCCCGCAGGTCCACCAGGACCTCGGGGATGTCGATCGCCACCGGGCAGACCTCGTAGCAGGCGCCGCAGAGGCTGGAGGCGTACGGCAGCGAGGCGTCCAGCTCGGAGGACATGCCCCTGAGCTGCGGGGTCAGGATGGCGCCGATGGGGCCGGGGTAGACCGAGCCGTAGGCGTGGCCGCCCGTGCGCTCGTACACGGGGCAGACGTTCAGGCAGGCCGAGCAGCGGATGCAGCGCAGCGCCTGGCGGCCCACCTCGTCGGCGAGCACGTCGGTGCGGCCGTTGTCGAGCAGCACCAGGTGGAAGTCCTGGCCCTCGACGGCGCCCGTCCACATGCTCGTGTACGGATTCATCCGCTCGCCCGTGGAGCTTCTCGGCAGAAGCTGGAGGAACACCTCCAGATCCCGCCAGGAGGGCAGGAGCTTCTCGATCCCGACGACGCTGATGAGCGTCTGGGGCAGGGTCAGGCACATGCGGCCGTTGCCCTCCGACTCCAGCACCACCAGCGTACCGGTCTCGGCCACCATGAAGTTGGCGCCGGAGATCGCGACCTTGCTCCGCAGGAAGCGTTCGCGCAGGTGCAGCCGGGCCGCGTCGGCGAGCGCGGGTGGGTCGTCGGTCAGGCCCTCGGGCACCTTGGGCATCTTCTCGAGGAAGATCTCGCGGATCTCCGACCGGTTGCGGTGGATCGCGGGGACCAGGATGTGGCTCGGGAAGTCGTCGCCGAGCTGCACGATCAGCTCGGCCAGGTCGGTCTCGTACGCGGCGATGCCGTGCTCGGCCAGCGCCTGGTTGAGCTCGATCTCCTGGGTGGCCATCGACTTGACCTTGACCACCTCGGTCTCGCCGGTGGCCTGGACCAGCTCCGTGACGATGCGGTTGGCCTCCGCGGCGTCCCTGGCCCAGTGGACGGTGCCGCCCGCCCGCGTCACGGCCTCCTCGAGCTGGACCAGGTAGCGGTCGAGGTTGCGGAGGGTGTGGTCCTTGATCGCCTTCCCGGCCGCGCGGAGCTCCTGCCAGTCGGGCAGCTCGCCGACGACGCCCGCGCGCTTGCCGCGAATGGTGTGGGTGGCCTTGCGGAGGTTGTAGCGAAGCTGAGAGTTCTGTACGGCTTCCCGGGCGTTCTCTGGGAAATTTCCGGGCATGCCGAGGAATGTTCCGCTCATTGGGCCTCCTCCGTGGCCGCGAGGATCTCGGCCAGGTGCATCGTCCTGACCCCCGTACGCTGGCGGTTCAGTGTGCCGCCGATGTGCATCAGGCAGGAGTTGTCGGCCGCGCAGAGCACCTCGGCGCCGGTGTCCATGACGCTGCGGGTCTTGTCGGCGCCCATCGCCGCCGAGACCGCCGGGTTCTTGACCGCGAACGTGCCGCCGAAGCCGCAGCACTCCTCCGCCCCCGGCAGCGGCACCAGCTCCAGCCCGCGCACGTTCCGCAGCAGCCGGGTGGGCCGGTCGCCCAGGTGGAGGCCGCGCAGCGAGTGGCAGGTCGGGTGGTAGGTCACCTTGTGCGGGAAGTACGCCCCCACGTCCTCGACCTTCAGGACGTCGATGAGGAACTCCGACAGCTCGTGCACCCTCGGCGTGAGCTCGGCGATCGCCGCCGCTCCCTTGCTGCCCGGCTTGGCCAGCCTCGGGTACTGCTCGCGCACCATGGCCGCGCACGACCCCGACGGCGCGACGACCGCGTCGTAGCCGGCGAACACCTCGGTGAAGTGCCTGGCCAGCCGGGTGCCCTCGGCCTTGTAGCCGGTGTTGACGTGCATCTGGCCGCAGCACGTCTGGGCGGCCGGGAAGTCCACGTCGCAGCCGAGCCTGCGCAGGAGCGACACCACGGCCTTGCCGGTGCCGGGGAAGAGCGTGTCGTTCACGCAGGTGATGAACAGGGCGACTCGCACGGCACTCCCTTCGCTATATGGTCTGACCACAGTATGGTCAGACCATAGCGGACCACAAGGAGGCCTCGTTGGACGGCACCGGCTGGCGTCCCGTCAAGCGGACGCGGACGTTCGAGGACGTGCTCGCCCAGATCGAGCGGCGCATCGCCGAGGACGGCCTGACCGTGGGCGACCGGCTGCCCGCCGAACGCCAGCTCGCCGAGCAGCTCGGCGTCAGCCGCTCGTCGGTGCGCGAGGCCATGCGCGTACTGGAGACGCTCGGCGTGGTCTCCTCGCAGGTGGGCCGGGGCCCCGACGCGGGCGCGGTGCTCACCTCGCGCCCCGACAGCGCGCTGACCGACCTGCTCAGGCTGCACCTCGGCCTGGCCAGCCTGGAGATGCGCGAGGTCATCGACACCCGGCACATGATCGAGCAGTGGGCCGCCGCGACCGCCGCCTCGGCGCGCGCCGACACCGCCGACCTCGCCGCCGCGCTCGCCGGGATGGACGCGGCGGGCTCGGCCGAGGAGTTCGTGGAGCACGACACGGCCTTTCACTGCGCGCTCGCGGAGGCCTCGGGCAACCGGCTCATCGCCGCGATCATGAGGTCACTGCGCGACTCGATGCGGCGCTACTCGGTCGAGGCCGTGCAGCGCCTGGGCGACACCTCGGTGCTGCGCGCGGACCACGTGCGCATCCTCGCGGCCGTCGACGCCGGTGACCCCGGAGCGGCGGCCACGGCGGTCTCGGAGCATCTGGCGCACGCGTACCCGTCGCTGTTCGGTCACTGACGGGCGTCGGCCTCCCGGCAGGTCGCGCCCGAGCAGGCCACCATCGCCGCCAGGCGCCCGTCGAGGCTCGCCAGCAGCGCGGGGTCGGCGCTCCCGGCCAGGTTGCGCAACTGGTAGGGGTCGGCGAGCAGGTCGTAGAGCTGCCGCTCCCCCGTCTCGTAACGCACGTAGGTGTACTGCTCGGTGCGCAGCGCCTGGTAGGCGGGCACGGGTGTCTGGGCGGCCGAGGCCCTGTTGGCCGGCCTGGTGAACTCGACCAGCGCATTCCTGCGCCACTGCGCCGGTAGGGTGCCCTTCAGCAGCGGCGCCAGCGACCGGCCCTCCGCGAACGGCGGCGCCGTGGCCCCGCCCAGCGCGGCGAACGTGGTGGCCAGGTCGACGGTGGCGCCCATATGGGTGATCGTGGAGCCGGCCTTGACCCCGGGACCGCGCACGACGAGGGGCACCTTGATCGCCTCCTCGAACGGCGTGGTCTTGCCCTGCTTGAGCCGGTGGGTGCCGAGATGGAAGCCGTTGTCCGAGGTGAAGAAGATGTAGGTGTTGTCGAGCTCGCCCGCCTCCGACAGGGCCGCCACCACGGCCCCGACCAGGTCGTCCACGCCGAGCGCGGCCCGCAGCCTGGCGCGGTGGCGCTCGTCGATCTCGTCGATGTCCGGCGGTGACAGCGGCGGCCTCATGCGCAGCCAGAGCGGCTCCGCGCTGACGTCGGGCTGGTCGAACGACGGGGTGCGCGGCGCAGTGACGTCCTGGAAGGCGCCGGCGTGCCGGTAGGCGGGGTTGGCCGGGTTGTGCGGGCCGACCGGGGCCAGATAGAGGAAGAACGGCTCCTGGGAACCGGCGATGAAGTCGCGGGCCTTGCCGGCCAGCACGTCGGACAGGTAGTCGGGCTCGGCCCAGCCATAGTCGCGCAGGCCGCCGTTCTCGTTGAGGCGGTAGCCGTACTCCTCGTAGAGGCCGCGTACGGGCACGTCCCACTCGTTCCAGCCGGGCGGCACGAAGGTCTCCTCGGCCGTCTCGCCCGGATAGTGGTTGAGGAACTTGCCCATCAGCCCCGTGCGGTAGCCGGCCGTCTGCATCCAGGTGCCGATCGTGGAACGTTCCAGAGCGAGGGAGTGAAAGCGATCGAATCCGCCTTCGGGGGCGGTGTTGGTCATCACGCCATGGCTGTGGACGTACTGGGAGCGCAGGATCGACGCCCTGGACGGGCAGCACCAGGAGTTCGTCACGAAGAACCGGTCGAACGAGGCGCCCTGCCGCACGAGGTGCTGTGTGATGTTCGGGAAATACGGCAGCACCCCCGCCTCGAGGTCGTCGGCCATGATGAGCACGATGTTCGGCCGGGCGTCACCCTCGGCCATCGTGGGTTCGGCCGCCGGCAGGAGAAGCAGCAGGCAGGCGAGACGACAGAGACCTTTGAGCACAGAGTCCCAGTACCCCGAAAAGGGGCCTCCATTGACACTTGCGGCAATCACCAGGAGTAATAGAACTTAATTCCGGAGGTGTTTCATGAAGCTCGGCTTGAATCTCGGCTACTGGCAGCGCAACGCGGACGACGCGACCGAATCGGTGCTGGCGGCCGAGCGGCTCGGCTATGACTCGGTGTGGACGGCGGAGGCGTACGGGAGCGACGTCTTCACCCCCCTGGCCTGGTACGGCGCCCGCACCACCCGCATCAAGCTGGGCACCTCGATCGCCCAGATCTCCGCCAGACCGCCGGTCACGACGGCGATGACCGCCATGACCCTCGACCACCTCACCGGCGGCCGGCTGCTGCTCGGCGTGGGCGCCTCGGGCCCACAGGTCGTCGAGGGCTGGTACGGCCAGCCGTTCGCCAGACCGCTGGCCAGGACCCGCGAGTACGTCGACATCATGCGCAAGGTGTGGCGCCGCGAGGAGCCGGTCACCGGCGAGGGCCCGCACTACCCGCTCCCCCTGGCGGGCGGCCTGGGCAAACCGCTCAAGCTCATCACACATCCGCTCCGCCCGGACATCCCCGTCTATCTCGGCGCGGAGGGCCCCAAGAACGTCGCCCTGGCCGCCGAGATCGGCCAGGGCTGGCTGCCGCTGTTCGCGTTCCCCTCCAAGATCGAGGAGATGTACGGCGAGTCGCTCGCGGACGCCCCCGCGGGCTTCGACGTGGCCGCCATGGTGATGGTGGTGATCTCCGACGACGTCCGGGCCGCGCTGGACGGCGTGAAGATGATGCTCACCCTCTACATCGGCGGCATGGGCGCCAAGCAGCGCAACTTCCACGCCGACATCATCGGCAGGATGGGCTTCGCCGACGCCGCCGAGCACATCCAGGCGCTCTACCTGGCCGGGCGCAAGGACGAGGCGTTCCGGGCGATCCCGGACGAGCTGGCCGACGGCATCTCGCTCGTCGGCCCGCCCGGCCGGATCAAGGAACGCCTCGAGCCGTGGCACAAGAGCCCGGTCACGAGCCTGCTGGTCATGGGGCCGCGCGACGAGCCGTCACTCAAGCTCGTGCGCGACCTCGTCCTCGGTTAGCCACGGCTGGCCCCAGTTGGTCACGGCTGGTCACCGCGCTCCGGGTCAGTCGGGGCGCGGCGCCGGGTCGGCGGTGACCGACCGCAGCAGCGGGCGGCTGAGCGCGCCGGCCCCGATCACCCCGGCGAAGCCCGCGACCACGCAGCCCGCCAGGGTGAAGGCGCCGACCGCGTTCATGCCGCCGATCATGAACGGCACCGCGCAGAACACGCCCACCAGGATCGCCCCGCCGCCCATCACGGCCAGCGGGATGAGCGTCTCCGCCCGGCGGGCCCGGTCGAGCACCTCCAGCGGCGTGCCCGCCAGGCGCAGCAGCCCGTAGGTCTGCCGCCGGTCCAGGATCGACGACGTCGCGGTGATGCCCGAGCTGGCGATGGCCACCAGGAACGACACCGACAGCACGACGAGCGTGCCCACCCGCACGTCGGCGAGGAGCTGGTCGCCGAAGCGGCGGTCGTCGGTCTCCGTCGTCGGCGTACGGCCCGGGACGAGCCCCGCGAGCGCGGTGCGGGCCCGGTCGAGGGTGGCCTCGCCGGCGTCGCTGCCCAAGGCCGCGACCACGACGTTCTTCGCGGGCTTCACGGTGGCCGTCACCCCCGCCTCCCGCAGCCGTGCGCGGGCCTGCTCCGCCACCGCCGCCACCTGCCCGGCGGGCGCGGTGACGCGCAGTTGCGGCGGCCCGGCGGCCCCCTCGTCGAACGCGGCCGGGCTGAGCAGCCCGAGGAAGCCCGCCACGAAGCCGGTCAGCGCCACGCCGCTCACCGTGCGCCAGGCCGAGCGCGGGTCGTCGACCAGCCTGCGGCCCGCGAGCAGCCGGGCGGGGCCGCGCGCGGTGCCCGCGGTGATCCGGCCGATCAGGCCGACCACCCAGGGGCCCGCCAGGTTGACGCAGAGGAAGGCCAGGGCCAGCGCCACCGCGATGATCGCGACGCTGGTGCCCCTGGTCAGCATGGGGAACGCGGCCAGCACCGCCAGCAGGGCGATCACGCGGACGAACCGCATGGCGGGCGGCGTCTCCCGCTTGGCCACGCCGAGCGGGCTCACCACGACCCGCCGCAGCCCGGCCACCGCCGACAGCCCCACCAGCACCGGCACCGCGAGCAGCACCGCCACCAGCGCCGGCGGGCCGGGGAACAGGTCGGCGGTGAACCACGGGCCGCCCTGCATCTCGATCCCGGCCAGCAGCGGCACGGCCAGGGCGTAGGCGGCGGCCCCCGTGAGCGCTCCGGCGAACGCCACGATCACCGCCTCCGCCACCGTCATGCCCACCACCTGGCCCGGCGTCGCCCCGATCAGCCGCAGCGCGGCCAGCCGCTGGTCGCGCCTGGCCACCGTGAGCCTGGCCGCCGCGCCGCCGAAGACCAGCAGCGGCACCACCATGAGCACGCTCGCGATGAGCGTGAGCACCCGGTACGCCTCCGCGTCCTCGTTCGGCGTGCCCGCCAGGCTCGAGACCTTGGTGGGCGGCTTGGCGATGACCCAGTCGTCGCCGCGGGCGGCGGTCATCGCCGGGGAGCCCGGCTCGTGGCCGACGACCGCGACCAGCTCGTCAGGGTGGACGAGCGCCTCGTCGCCGAGCACGCCCCGCCGGTTCGGGTAGCGGTCGGCGAGCTGCCCTGCGGGCAGTTCCTCGGCCAGCGCGGCCAGCGCGGGTGACAGCCACACCTCGCCCGGCGCGGGGAACCTGGGCATGCCGGGCGGCGCGGGCGCCTTGCCCAGCGCCGCCAGGTCGACGACGGTGATGGCCTGGCCGCGTACGTAGTCGTAGCGGGACGCCTCGACCGCCACCGCCCCGGACGTCGCCGCGACCGGGTTGCGCCAGGCCCCTCGCTCGGCCCTGGCCTGGAAGGCCGAGTTCGCGGCCACGGCGAACAGCAGCAGCGCCGTGGACACCGCCACGGCGCCCAGCGTGAGCCAGGTGCCGAGCATCCCCCTGCGACCGCCGCCCTTGAGCAGCCGCCAGGTCAGGTCCAGGTTCACGCCCGCACCCCGCTCTCGATGAGCCGGCCGTCGCGGACCTCGACCGTGCGGTCGCACCAGGCGGCCACGTTCGGGTCGTGGGTGACCACGATCAGGGACGCGTCGTTGTGCTTGGTCGCCTCGACCAGCAGCCGCATCGTGTCCTGCCCGGTCTGCTGGTCGAGCGCCCCCGTGGGCTCGTCGGCGAAGACCACGGCCGGCCGGCTCACCAGCGCCCTGGCGATGGCCACCCGCTGCGCCTGGCCGCCGGACAGCTCCCCCGGCCGCCGGGATTCCATGGAGTGCAGGCCGAGGGGCGCGAACCACTCGCGCGCCTGGCGTACGGCCTGGATCCTCGGCACGCCGCCCAGCATCAGCGGGAGCGCCACGTTCTCCTCCGCGGGCAGCTCGGGCAGGAGCTGGCCGAACTGGAAGACGAAGCCGAAGCGGGTGCGGCGCAGGGCGCTGCGCTGCCGCTCGCCCATCGCGTCGATGCGCTGACCGAGCAGGTGCACCTCACCGCCGTCCGGCTTCATGATCCCGGCCAGGCAGTGCAGCAGGGTCGACTTGCCGGAACCGCTCGGCCCCATGATCGCCACGGCTTCGCCGGCTCGTACCGTGATGTCCACGCCGCCGAGGGCGACCGTCTGCCCGAACCTCTTGACCAGGGCCCGTCCAACAAGCACGTCGTTCATGCGTCTCAGCCTGGCCTGGGGCGGGTGTGCCGGGGATCGGCCGTGCGTCCATATCCGCCTCGGCCGAACGGCCGATCCCTAGAGTTGGGACCGTGACTATTCGGGTTCTCATCGCCGACGACCAGCATCTGGTACGTACCGGCTTCCAGATGATTTTGGACGCTCAACCGGACATGGAGGTCGTCGCCGCTGTCTCCGACGGGGCCGAGGCCGTGGCGGAGGCCAGGCGGCTGCGGCCCGACGTCTGCCTGCTCGACATCAGGATGCCCAAGCTCGACGGGCTGGAGGTGACCCGGGCGCTGGCCGGCCCCGGCGTGGACAACCCGCTGCGGGTGGTCATCGTCACCACGTTCGACCTGGACGAGTACGTCTACGGAGCCCTGCGCTCCGGCGCCACCGGGTTCCTGCTCAAGGACAGCGGCCCCACGCTGCTGATCGAGGCGGTCAGGGCCGCCTCGGTGGGCGACGCGCTGGTGTCGCCGTCGGTGACCGTACGGCTACTGCAGCACCTGACCCAGCCCCGGCGGGCCGCGCTCCCGGCGAACGACCCGCTGACCGACCGCGAGCTCGACGTCGTGCGCCTGGTGGCCAGGGGGCGGACGAACCAGGAGGTGGCCGCGGAGCTGTTCGTCTCGCTTTCCACCGTGAAGACGCATCTGGGCAGCATCATGGCCAAGCTCGGTGTCCGCAATCGAGTTGGAATCGCAGCTTGGGCGTGGGAATCCGGCGTGGTGAGCTGATTAACAGCGGGGCTCCCGGGATACAAGTGAAGCAGAACCTCAGCGCATGGCCCGGGGGGAGAACAACGTGCGCTACACCCAGGCATCGCCGGCGAGAGCCGCCTCTGCCGTTCAGCTGACGCTTGCCGCCCAGGTCCTCTCCCTCGGCGCCCTCGTGATCTTCGAAGAGCTCCGCGGCCGGCGGCTCGCCGCCCAGCTCGCCTCCTTCGGCGGCCGTCCTCAGGGCGCCGACGCGGAGGCGGTGGTGGGCGCGGTGACGACGTTCGCGGTGCTGATGATGCTGGTGGCGGGCACCTCGGTGGCCGCCGCGGCGGCCTACGTGACGTGGCTGGTGCGGGCCAGGCAGGCCAACGACCGCTCGGCCGCGACCGGTCCGGTGGCGGCCGCCTGGCTGATCCCCGTGGTCAACCTGGTGGCGCCCGTGGTGCTGGTCGACGAGGTGTGGCGCGGCACCCGGCCGCCTGCGGGGCGCCGGGCGCGGTGGCTGGCGCTGCTGACCGGGTGGTGGCTGAGCTGGCTGGCCACGCTCGCGCTGGTCACGGTCCGGCTGCCGCTCGACTCCTCGGCCAGCGAGCTGACCGGGGTGGGGACGTTGGAGCTGACCTGCGCGGCGGTGGCGGCGGTGCTGTGCGCGAGCACGGTGCGCGAGCTGACCCGCCTGCAGCGGGCCGCCCGGCCTGCCGAGATCGGCACCGTCCACACCTTCTCCCCGCAGTCGCCCCACCCGACGGCGCGGCCCGAGCACCAGTTCTGACCTGCTTTCTCGTCTCTAGGCCGCCGTCGGGCCCGAGCTGCCCGGGCTGGCGTGCCAGAGCCGGCGGGGCGGGTCGGCGATGGCGGGGGGCAGATCGGCGTAGGGCGACAGGCGGTAGCCGTTGGCGTACTCGATGGGGCGGCCGCCGACGCCGGCCGGCTCCTCCGCGGTGTGGCCGAGGACGGCGCGGACCGCCTCGATCCCCTGGGAGCGCCAGAGCGCGTCCAGGTCGGTCAGGTTCCAGCAGTCGACGGCCCGCATCGACACCGCCCGTGTCCCCGTGCGCCTGACCACCCCCCTGGCCAGCATGAGCCACGAGCCGAACACGATCGAGGCGCAGCGCCCCTGCACCGACTCGAAGAACGTCAGGTCGATCGGGCCCGTCGAGTCGTCGAGCGTGGTGAAGATGACGCGCTGGCCCGAGCGCACGGCGGGCGTCTGGGTCGCCACCTTGACCCCCGCGACCAGGATCTCCGCCCCGTTGCGCTGGGCGAGCAGATCTCTGGAACGTACCACCCCGAGGGCGTCGAGCAGCTCGTCGTGGAAGCTGATGATGTGCCGGCTGATGTCGATGCCGAGGATCTCCAGCTCGGCCTCGACCATCTCCGTCTCCGTCATCTCCGGCAGTTCCCCCGGCGGCAGGTGCTCGCTGAAGCCGAGCGGGAGCTGCACGGCCGCGGCCCGGGGCGGCTCGGGCCGCGAGGAGACGGACATGTGCGAGCTGTAGCGCCTGGACTTGCGCGGGCCCGCCTGCACGCCGATCGCCGAGGCCCGGTCGAGCGCCCCCACCTGGGCGATCAGGTCGCGCCTGGTCAGCTCGCCGGGGCGCCAGCGGGGCCCGCCGGGGCGCAGGTCGTGCAGCGCGTCCAGGCCGCCCACCTGGACGATGCGCTCGATCGTGGGCCGCGAGGGCCGGGCGCG
This sequence comes from Nonomuraea sp. NPDC050643, assembly GCF_040654715.1. Lineage (NCBI taxonomy): Bacteria > Bacillati > Actinomycetota > Actinomycetes > Streptosporangiales > Streptosporangiaceae > Nonomuraea > Nonomuraea sp. NPDC050643. The sequence continues at coordinate 112,800 of NZ_JBFAIM010000017.1, forward strand.
GTCCCAGAAGTCGGCCAGCGACGTGTACGGCTGCCCCGCCACCATGCGCTCCACCTCCGCCTCGCTCACCCCCTTGATCGCCGAGAACGGCACGCGCAGCGCGTAGCCCCTGCCGATCTCCCCGATCCTGAACTCCCTGCGCGGCCGGGCGCCTTCGAGCGCGGCCGGCCGCACGCGCACCTGGACGCGTGGCCCGAGCCGTTCGACCCGCCAGTCCTTGCCCGACTTGTTGATGTCCAGCGGCAGGATCTTCACCCCGCACTGCCGGGCCTCGTCGATGATGACCCGCGGCGGGTACATGCCGGGCTCGTGCGTGAGCACCCCGGCGAAGAACGCCGCCGCGTGGTGCCGCTTGAGCCAGGCCGACTGGTAGGTGGGCAGCGCGAACGCCGCCGCGTGCGCCTTGCAGAACCCGAACGCCCCGAACGCGTCCAGCACCCGCCACGCCCGGTCCACGGCCGCGTCGTCGAACCCGTTGGCCCTGGCCATGGGCACGAACGTCCTGCGCACCCGCTCGCGCCCCTCCGAGGTGTCGAGCGTGCGCCGCAGCTTCTCGGCGAACGACAGGTCGCGCCCGGTCATCACCGAGACGATCTTCAGGACCTGCTCGTGGAACACCACGACGCCGTGCGTCTCGTTCAGCGCCTCGCGAAGCCTCTCGTGCGGATAGTACGGCTGCCGCCACCCGTGCCGGGCCTCCAGATAGGGCGTGACCATGTCGGAGTTGACCGGCCCCGGCCTGAACAGCGAGATGTCCACGATCAGGTCGTGCATCCTGCGCGGCTCCAGCTTGGCCACCAGCTCGCGCTGGCCCGGCGACTCGATCTGGAAGCAGCCCAGGGTGCGGGCGGCGCAGATCATGTCGTAGGTCTCCTGGTCGTCGTGGGACACGTACTGGATCTGGGGGTCGTCGCCGTTCTGGGCGTCCAGCTCGACCACGACGTCGTCCACGCGCTTGATCTCGCTCAGCGCGTACGCCAGCGCGGACTGCATCCGCACCCCCAGCACGTCGAGCTTGAGCAGCCCGGCCTCCTCCACGTCGTCCTTGTCGAACTGCGACATCGGGAACTCCAGCAGGCTGCGCTCCACCGGCGTCCTGTCGCGCAGCCCCGAGTTGCCGATCAGCACGCCGCACGGGTGCAGCGCGATGTGCCTGGGCAGGCCGTCGAGCTTCTCGGCCAGCCGGAACACCCGCTCGAGGCCGGCGTCCCCGAGGCGGCTCTCGCGCAGCTCGGGCAGGTCGTCGAGGGAGGCGGTGATCTGCCTGGCCCTGATGTGCGGGAACGCCTTCGCGATCGCGTCGATCTCGTGCGGCGGCAGGCCCATCGCCCCGGCCACGTCGCGGATCGCGCTGCGCGCCCGGTAGGTCTCCATCATGGACACGCAGGCCACGCGGGCCTCGCCGTAACGTTCGAAGATGGCCTGGTAGCAGTCGAGCCGGCGGGCCGACTCCACGTCCACGTCGATGTCGGGCAGCCCGATGCGGCCCTCGGACAGGAAGCGCTCCATGAGCAGGCCGTGTTCGAGCGGATCGACCTCGCCGATGCCGATGAGGTAGTTGACCAGGCTGCCGGCGCCCGAGCCGCGGATGGCGCAGCGGATGCCCATGCCGCGGATCATGTCGGTGATGCCGGCCACGGCGATGAAATATCCGGACAGGCGCTTGCGCTCGATGATCGCCATCTCGTCCCGCAGACGCGCCCTGGCGTCGCCCGAGCGGTCGAGGCCGCGCCGGGCCAGCCCGTCCTCGACGCGGTGGCGCAGCAGCGGCACCGGGTCGCGGCCGATCTCGGGCAGGTTCAGGCTGGGCGGGTCGTTCTTGAGCGCGAGCAGGTCGAGCGGCTCCATCGAGCACGCCTCGGCCAGCCGCCTGGTGGTGTGGAGCAGCCGCGAGACCCGCTCCTGGTCCGCGCCGCACACCTTGGCCGCCACCTGCCACATCTCCTTGGTGCTCTTGAGATAGGCGTGGGAGGTGGTGCGCTCCAGGTGGCGCGGGTGCAGCGGGACGAGCTGGCGGGCCGCGTCGAGCACGTCGCCCACCTGGTGGTCGGCCGGGTCGAGGTAGCGCGCCGCGTTGGTGAGCACGGCGGGCACGCCCATGGACTCGGCCAGGCCGAGCATGCGCACGGCCGTGATGGCGTCGCGGAAGCCGTACTGGTCGACCAGCTCGATCACCACGCCGGGCACCGCCGCGCGCCAGAGGCCGAGCAGCGTCCTGGCCTGCTCGTCGCGCCGCTCGGCCACCGCGCGGCCCACGTCGGACCGGGGGCCGAGCAGCACCACGAGCCCGTCCTCGGCGCCGAACCCGTGCTCGCCGGGACCGCCCGCCCATTCGCCGACGAGCTCGCGGGTCACCTTGGGCGCGCCGCGCTCGCCCGTGTGGTGGGCGGCCGTGACCAGGCGGCACAGGCGGGACCAGCCCTTCCCGCGGGACAGCACCGTGACACGGTCTTCGGCGTTCGGGCCGGTCCGCGGGCGGGGCGGGCGGAGCCCCGGCACCGGGGTGAAGGCGGAGGCGGGGGCGTCGAGCGCCAGGTTCACGCCGAGCACCGGGGCGATCCCGGCCTCCGCGCACGCCTGGGCGTGCTTGATCGCGCCATAGAGACCGTCGCGGTCGGTCAGCGCCAGGATGTCCATCCCGTGCTCCACCGCCCGGCTCACCAGCGCTCGCGGGAACGCGGTGCCGTAGCGCATGGAGTAGGCGGAGCACACGTTGAGGTGCGGGAACGGGGGCGCCATCAGTCCCACGCCCGCAACAGCAGCCAGCCGTTGCCGGCGGTGTCGTAACGCAGCTCGTAGGAGCCCGACTCGCGCCCGGGACTGGCCTCCACCCGCCAGAACCGGCGCTCGCCGGGATCAGCCTCACTGGTCTTCCACCACTCGCGCGCGACCACCCAGTGGTCGAGGACACGGCGGACGAGGTAGAGCCGGTCGCGCCAGACGAACTGGGCAGGCTCACCGTCCCGGGTCCACACCTCTATCGGATCGCCATAGAGTCTGCTCAAGACGCTTCTCCCCGCGGCTCTGGTCCGTATGCTGAGCCACCCGGGGGAAGACGGGCGCTATGAATCGAACATATGTTCTCAGAGCCCGAAACGCAAGTCGCCGGCCTGCCGCACGAGGGGGTTGGCCCCGATCGAGTTGCGGATGCTGAAGGCCACGCTGCCCGCCCGGTAACGGTCGTCGGACGACTCCACCGGCCTGCCCTCGTGCGTGGTCGTCACACGTCTCTGCCGCAGGAGCGGGCTGCCCCTGCGGACGCCCAGCAGCCGGGCGTCCTCGGCCCCGGCGGGCACGGCGTCGATGAGGTGCTCGCCGTAGGCGAACACGAGGCCGACGGCGGCGTACAGGGCCTCCGTGACGGACTCGCAGTCGGCGGGGAGGCGCTCCACGGCGCCGGCCACCCACTCGGCGTAGACCGTGCGCTCGAGGAGCACGGGCTCGCCCTCCAGCGAGCGCAGGCGCAGCACCTCCAGCACCTCGCCGGACCCCAGCCTGGCGGCCTCGGCGCCGCTGGCGGGCCTGCGCCGCTGGCCGATCACCTCGCCGCCGAAGCGGTAGCCGTTCGAGCGGGCCCACTGGGCGAAGCTGTGCAGTTCGGCGAAGCTCTGGCTGCGCGTGGTGCCGAGCACGATGCGCCGGGCACCCTGGCGGGAACCGACCAGGCCCTCCGCGGCCAGCACGGCCACCGCCTGCCGTACGGTGCCGCGCGCCGCCCGGAAGCGCCCGGCCAGCTCCGCCTCGCTGGGGAGCTGGGAACCGACCGGATGAGCGCCCGAGAGGATCTCGTCCCGTAACTCATCGGCGATCAGTTCATAGCGCGCAACCATCCTCACCATCCCTATTCACGAAAGAGCAATGTTTATGCGACTTACTGGTGCTCGCTTGTTTGTACAAGTTCCCCTACGTTCTTTCCACACCCCCTGGAAAGTGGAGGCGTCGTGTTCACACCTCGCGCCCGCGCGGCCGGCGTTGTCGCAGTCCTAACCGTAGTCACCGCGGCGTGCGGCGCCGCTCCGAGCACCCAGCAGACCACTCAGGCGTCACAAGGCGGGGTGAACGCGGCCACCGCCACCTCCGCCGCCGATTTCGGAGGTCTCGACAAGCTCGTCGAAGCCGCCAAGAAGGAGGGCGACCTCCACGTCATCGCCCTTCCGCCCGACTGGGCCAACTACGGCGAGATCATCGAGAAGTTCCAGGCCAAGTACGGCATCAAGATCGAGAGCGAGACCCCCGACGCGGCCAGCGCCGACGAGATCAACGCGGTCAAGACCCGCAAGGGCCAGGACCGCGCCCCCGACGTGCTCGACCTGGGCCAGTCGTTCGCGATCAGCGGCGCCAAGGAGGGCCTGTTCGCGCCGTACAAGGTGCAGACGTTCGACAAGATCCCCGAGGGCCAGAAGGAGCCGGCCGGGCTCTGGGTCAACGACTACGGCGGCTACGTGTCCATCGGGTGCGACGCCAAGAAGATCAAGACGTGCCCGACGAGCTTCGCCGACCTGCTCAAGCCCGACTACAAGGGCCAGGTCGCGATGAACGGCAACCCGATCGAGTCGGGCTCGGCCTTCGCCGGCGTGTACGCCGCCGCCCTGGCCAACGGCGGCTCCTTCGACGACATCCAGCCCGGGATCGACTTCTTCAAGAAGCTCAAGGAGGCCGGCAACTACAACCCGGTCGAGACCACGCCCGCGACCATCGAGCGGGGCGAGACCAAGATCAGCATTGACTGGGACTACAACAACGCCGCCTACGCGCCCCAGATGGCCGCCAAGGGCCTCGACTGGAAGGTGAACGTGCCCTCCGACGGCAAGTACTTCCAGATGTACGCCCAGGCCATCAACAAGGACGCCCCGCACCCGGCCGCCGCCCGGCTGTGGCAGGAGTACCTCTACAGCGCCGAGGGCCAGAACCTCTACCTCAAGGGCTTCGCCCGGCCCGTCCTGCTGCCCGCGATGACCACCGACGGCAGCGTGGACAAGACGCTGGCCGACAAGCTGCCCTCGGTCGAGGGCACGCCCACCTTCCCGGCGCCCGAGCAGGTCGACGCGGCCAAGGCCAAGCTGGCCACCGGCTGGGACGCCGCGATCTCGGGATGAGCCGCTCCCGCTCACGGGGCCGGCTCGGCGCGCTGCCGCTGCTGGCGTTCTTCGCGCTCGTGTTCGGCGTCCCCGCCGTCGCCCTGGTGGCGGGGGCGTTCACGGTGCAGGGACGGCCGAGCCTGGCCAACCTGTCGCAGAGCCTCCAGGGCGGCTACCTCACCGCCATGATCGGCAGCGTCAAGCTGTCGGCCATGGTGGCGCTGCTGGGGGCCGTCCTGGGCACGTTCCTCGCCCAGGCCGTCGTCACCTCGCGCCGCGCGCTGCTGCGCGAGGCGGTGCTCACCGCGTCCGGCGTGCTGGCCAACTTCGGCGGGGTGCCGCTGGCGTTCTTCTGGATCGCCACCCTCGGCAACTCCGGCGTGGTCAGCGGCCTGATGGGGCTGCCGTCCGGCTCCCTGTACACGTACTGGGGGCTGGTCATCGTCTACCTGTACTTCTCGATCCCGCTGATGGTGCTGGTCATGGCGCCGGCGCTGGACGGCCTGCGGCCGCAGTGGCGCGAGGCGGCGGCCAACAGCGGGGCCACGTCCTGGCACTACTGGCGCTTCGTCGCGCTGCCGGTGCTGGCGCCCGCCATGCTCGGCGGCGTGGTGCTGCTGTTCGGGTCGGCCTTCTCCGCGTACGCCACCGCCAACGCCATGGTCGGGACCGTCGTCCCGCTCGTCACACTGAAGATCGCCAGTGCGCTCACCGGCGACGTGCTGATCGGCTACGAGAACATCGCGCTGGCGCTCAGCCTCGACATGGTCGTGGTCGCCGGGCTCGTGATGGCGATCTACCTGCCGCTGCAGAGGAGGACCTCCCGATGGTTGCACTGACCGGGCTGGAACGTGTCTCCGGGGCCGCCACCCGCCCCCGGGCGTGGCGCGGCGTGGTGTTCCTGCTGGCGGGGGCCTACTTCCTGATCCCCCTCTGCACCTCCTTCTGGTACACGGTCTACACGCCGACCGTGGGCGTGTCGCCGGCCGCGTACGGCGAGCTGCTCACGGCCGACGGCTTCGTGCGCTCGCTGTCGCTCTCGCTCGGGCTGGCCGTGGCCACGATCGCGCTGGTGCTGCTGCTGGCGCTGCCCGCGATGCTGGCCGTGCGGCTGTTCGCGCCACGGCTGCGGCCGGTGATGGAGGTGCTGTGCACGCTGCCGCTGGTGGTGCCGCCGATCACGTTCGTGGCGGGGATCGGGACGTCCCTGCGCATCGGGACGGAGGTGCTGGCCCCGACGCCGTTCTGGGCCACGCTGATCGCGGTGCAGGACCCGGCGTTCCCGGTCGTGCTGGTGCTGGCGTACATGGTGCTGGTGCTGCCGTTCGTGTACCGGTCGCTGGACGCGGGGCTGCGCACGATGGACGTGCGGACGCTGGTGGAGGCGGCCCGCAATCTGGGGGCCTCGTGGCCGTACGTGCTGGTCAGGGTCATCGTCCCGAACCTGCGCTCGGCCCTGGCCAGCGCGTCGTTCCTGACGCTGGCCCTGGTGCTGGGCGAGTACACGGTCGCGAGCCTGCTGGGCTATGAGCCGTTCGCGGTGTGGATCGTGACCGTCTCGGGCTCCAAGGGTCAGCTCTCGGTCGCGGTGTCGATCCTCAGCCTGCTGCTCATCTGGCTGCTGTTGCTGGCCGTCTCTACGGTGTTCGGTAAGGAGAAGGGGAAATGACCGCATCGGTGGAGTTCCGCGGGCTGCGGCGGGTGTTCGGCAAGACGGTCGCGCTCGACGGCCTCGACCTGCTCATCGCGCCCGGGGAGCTGGTCGCCCTGCTCGGCCCCTCCGGCTGCGGCAAGACGACGGCGCTGCGGTGCGTGGCCGGGTTCGAGCGGCCGGACTCCGGGGCGGTGCTCGTCGACGGCAAGGACATCACGGACGTGCCGGCCAGCAAACGGGACGCGGGGATGGTCTTCCAGTCGTACTCGCTCTTCCCCAACCTGAACGCCCGCGACAACGTCGCCTTCGGCCTGCGCGTGCGCAAGGTCCCGGTGGCCACCAGACGGGCGAGGGCGGACGAACTGCTCGAACTCGTCGGCCTGCCCACCCACGCCGACCGCTACCCGCACCAGCTCTCCGGCGGCCAGCAGCAGCGTGTCGCCCTGGCCCGCGCGCTCGCCCTGGAGCCGCGCGTCCTGCTCCTGGACGAGCCGCTGTCGGCCCTGGACGCCAAAGTACGCGTGGCGCTGCGCGAGGAGATCCGCCGTCTCCAGCTCGACCTGGGCATCACCACCATCTTCGTCACCCACGACCAGGAGGAGGCCCTGTCGATCGCCGACCAGGTGGCGGTGCTGCGCGACGGGCGGCTCGAGCAGGTGGGCCCACCCGCCGAGGTCTACGACCGGCCGGCCACGCCGTTCGTGGCGGAGTTCGTGGGCACCATGAACCACCTGGCCGGGCGCGTGTCGGGCGGCCAGGTGACGGTGCTCGGCCAGCTCCTGCCGGTGGACGGGCCGGCGCCCGCGGACCCGTCCGTGGACGTGCTGATCCGCCCTGAGGCGGTCCAGGTCGTGCCGTCGCCCGACGGGCCCTCCCAGGTGCTGGCGGCCTCCTTCCGTGGCTCCTCCGTGCGGCTCAGGCTCGCCGTGGAGGGCGGTGAGGTCCTGGCGGACGTGCCCGGCCACGAGGCGGTGCGGCTCGGGCCGGGGACGCGCGTCACGGTGCGCCTGGTGGAGCGGCCCGTCCTGGTGGCGGCCCGCACGGTCACCGTCCCCGCGCCCGTCGTGGCCGTCGATGCCGTCTGACGTTCCCGAGGCGGTCCTGCTGGACATGGACGGCACGCTGGTGGACACCGAGGGGCTCTGGTGGCGGGCGGTCTCCGGCGTCGCCCGCTCCCTCGGGCGTCCGCTGTCGCCGGCCGACGTCCCGTACGTCCACGGGCGCACGATCGAGGACGTGGCCGCCCACCTGGGCGAACCCGGGCTGGCCGGCCGCCTCACCGACGCCTTCGCCGACCTCGTCCGGCGGGAGCTGGCCGTCATGCCGGGCGCGCCGGAGCTCCTGTCCGGGCTGGCCGCCACCGCCATCCCCACGGCCCTGGTCAGCGCCTCGCCGCGGCGCATCGTGGAGCTGGTGCTGCCTCGGCTCGGGCACGCGTTCGACCTGGTCATCGCCAACGAGGACACGCCCAGGGGGAAGCCGTGGCCGGATCCGTACCTGGAGGCGGCGCGGCGGCTGGGGGCGGCCCCCGGGCGGTGCGTGGCCGTCGAGGACAGCCCGGCGGGAATCGCGGCGGCCAGGGCGGCCGGGTGCCGGGTCCTGGTGGTGTCGCCGCACGAGGGCCTGCCCACGTTCGAGGGGGTGCTCGATGCGGCGATTTCCGCCGGGGACTGACGCTGATCTGCGGCGAGCGGCCCCGTATCGGTAAGCTGACCCGCCGTGAGCGGTGAAACCTCCCACATCGGGCGCTACAGGCTGCTTGGCGTGCTGGGGCGAGGCGGGATGGGCACGGTCCATCTCGCCGAGGATCCCGCTGGGCAACGGGTCGCCGTCAAGGTGATCAATCCGGAGCTCAGCCAGCACGAGCAGTTCCGCATGCGTTTTCGCAGGGAGGCGGACGCGGCGCGGCGGGTGCGCAGGTTCTGCACCGCCGCCGTGCTCGAGGCCGCGCTCGAGGGCGGCCAGCTCTATGTGGTGACCGAATACGTGCCGGGGCCGAACCTCGAGGAGGCCGTACGCCAGTCCGGGCCCCTGCGCGGCTCCAGCCTCGACGCGCTGGCCGTCAGCGTGGCCACGGCGCTCACCGCCATCCACGGCGCCGGGGTCGTGCACCGGGATCTCAAGCCGTCGAATGTGCTGCTGTCGCCCGTCGGGCCGCGGGTGATCGACTTCGGCATCGCGCGGGCGCTCGACACGCTCGGCGGCGTCACCGGCACCGGCGAGCTGGTCGGCACGCCTCGATACATGGCGCCCGAGGTGCTGCGGGGCGAGCCGGTCTCCCCCGCGTGCGACGTGTTCTCGTGGGGCTGCCTGGTGGCGTTCGCGGCCAGCGGACGGGCGCCGTTCGGCGGGGACACGCTGCCGTCGATCGTGTACCAGGTGCTCAACGCCGAGCCCGACCTCAGCGCCGTCGAGCCGGGGCTGCGGGAGCCGGTCAGGGCCGCGCTGGACAAGAATCCCGCCGCCCGGCCGACCGCGCAGCAACTGCTCGACCAGCTCGTGGGGCGGGCGGCCGGGCCTGAGCAGGCGGCGCAGACCGCGCAGGTGACCTGGCAGCAGTCGTACGCCAGCGCTCCGCCCAGGAAACCGCACCGGGGCAGGCTGTACGCGAGCCTCGCGGCGGCCACCGCCGTGCTGGTGGCCGGGGGCGTGACCGCCTGGGCCCTGCTGACGCCGAGCGGGCCGCCCAACGACGTGGCCGTCCTCTACCGCGAGGACTTCACGCAGACCTCCGGCGGCTGGAGCGGCGTCTACGACACCGAGGACTCGGCCAGCTACGGCTATCGCACGGACGGGACGTACGGGCTGGACGTGGAGGACGGATACGAGGAGCGGCGGGCCAAGGCGCCCATCCCCTTCCTCGTCGCCACACCCACGACCACGCCCGACCCGTCGGCCACGCCCACGCCGATGCTGCCGTCGTCGGTCGTGGTCGCCGTCACCGCCGAGGTCAAGAAGTCCACCGGGACGGGCGAATACGGCGTCTACTGCCATGACGTCAACGATGACGACACCTATTACGAGTTCGCGCTGGACACCAAGGGCATGGCCAGGATCCGGCGCATCGTGGACGGGGCCGGGGGGACGCTGGCCCAGCCCGTACAGGTGGAGGGGTTGCCCGGCAAGGCGCGCGTGGTGGCGTCGTGCGAGCAGGCCGGGAGTGTGGTGCGGCTGACGATGTGGGTGAACGACGAGCGGGTGCACCAGGTGGAGGATCCGAACGGGCTGGGGAACGGGTTCGTGGGGGTGTTCGCGCGTACGGCCAAGGACGGCGACTCGCTGCTGAAGACGACGTTCGACGACTTCGAGCTACGCGGGCAGAAGGAGCCGTGAGACCCGCGTCCTCACCCGGAGGGCGGCAGGCTTGAGACGGCTTCCGAGGACTCCCGCCTTGGAACGCCCCGGAAACCCGTGCCCGAGGACTGCTCAGGACCTCTGCCTTTAGGACCGCTCAGAGGACCTCTGCCTTTAGGACCGCTCAGAGGGCCTCTGCCTTGGGGCCGCTGTTCGGAGGACCCCTGCCTTAGAGCTGCTGCTCGGAGGATGCTCCGGCTTGGGGCTGGTCAGAGGACTCCTGCGCGGGCGGCGGCCAGGGCGGCGTCGGCGGCGCGGTCGGCGTCCTGCTCGGTCACCGGCTCGTGCGCGACGAACAGCCGGTAGTAGACGGGGGCGACCGCGACCCTGATCACCTCTTCGACGTCGACGACGTCGGGCAGCTCACCGCGCTCGACCGCCCGCCGCACCACCGCGGCCGACTGCTCGTGCCGGGCCACGAAGAACTCGTGCAGCGCCTTGGCGGCGGCGGGATTCTGTACGGCCGCCGCCACGAACGCCGACGACACCGGACCCAGCTCCGGATCGTCGAACCCACTCCGGACGAGCTGGACGATCCCCCGCAGATCACCCTCGATCGAGCCGGTGTCGGGGATGGGCCACGGCTCGTCCCTGGCCAGCTCGAGAGCGTCGGAGATCAGCCCTTCGACGCCGCCCCAGCGCCGGTAGACCGTCGTCTTGTGCACACCCGACCGCTCGGCCACGCTCTCCACGGTCAGGCCGGAATAGCCCTGCTCGGCCAGCTCGGCGAGCGTGGCCTGCCGCACGGCGTCCCTGACCCGCGCGCTCCGCCCTCCCGGGCGCTTCTGAGACTCCAAAAACTACTCCAGTTGCGTTAGTCACCTCAGCATGGCAAGCTAACGCTACAACAGTTGCGATTGGAGTTCCATCCTGACCAGCCTTCGGAGAGTTTCCAAGTCCTACGGCGAGCGCGCCGTCCTCACCGACGTGTCCATGTCCGTGGGGCCGGGCGAGCGAGTGGGCATCGTCGGCGAGAACGGCTCGGGCAAGTCCACGCTGCTCCGCCTCCTGGCCGGAGTCGAGCGGCCCGACGACGGCGAGGTGCGGGTGGCCGACGACCTCGGCCACCTCGGGCAGACGCTCGCCCTGCCGCTCGAGCACACCGTCCAGCAGGCGATCGACGCCGCCCTGGCCGGCCTGCGCGCCATGGAGCACCGGATGCGCGAGCTGGAGTCGGCACTGACGGAGGAGGCCACCGAGGAGGCCATGAAGGAGGCCATGGACGAATACGGCGAGCTGCTGGCGGCCTACGAGCTGCGCGGCGGCTACGAGGCCGACGCGCGGGTCGACAAGGCGTTCCACGGCCTGGGCCTGGCCCACGTGGGCCGGGAGCGGCCGCTGTCGAGCCTTTCCGGCGGGGAGCGGGCGCGCCTGGGCCTGGCCTGCGTGCTGGCCGCCGCGCCCCGGGTTCTGCTGCTCGACGAGCCCACCAACCACCTCGACGAGGCGGCGCTGACCTGGCTCGAGACCCGGCTGCGCGAGCACCGGGGCGCGGTCGCCGTGGTGTCGCACGACCGTGTCTTCCTCGATCGGGTGGCCACGGCGATCCTCGAGGTCGAGCAGGGCTCCGTCACCCGCTTCGGCGGCGGCTACACCGGCTTCCTCGCGGCCAAGGCGGCGGCCAGGGCGCGCTGGGAGCAGGCCCATGCGGCGTGGTGCGAGGAGGTGCGGCAGGTCCGCGAGCACGCGGCCACCACCGCCCGCCGGGTCGCGGCCGGGCGGGTGATGCGCGACAACAACAAGATGGCCTACGACCGCAATGCCGGGCGGGTGCAGAGCTCGGTGGCCGCCCGCGTCCGCAACGCCCACGAACGGCTCCGCCGCCTGGAAGCCGACCCGGTGCCACGCCCACCGGATCCCCTGCGCTTCCACGGCGCGTTCGACGTGCTCGACGGGAGCGACGGGGGCGACGCGTTCGACGGCGGCGATGGGCTCGCCGAGGGCGACGGCGGCTACGGGAGCGAGGGGCCCGCCGAGGGCGCCGGGAGCTACGGAGGCGAGGGGCCCGCGGCTCCGGAGCCGGAGGCCGGGCCCCGGGTGCTGGTGGAGTTGCGTGACGTCACAGTGGGCGACCGGTTGCGGGTCGGCAAGCTGACGATCAAGGCCGGCGAGCGACTGCTGGTCCGAGGAGCCAACGGGGCGGGCAAGTCCACGCTGCTGCGGGTGATCGCCGAACAGGCCCGGGGCAGGGTGGGTCACCTGGCCCAGGAGGTCACGTTCGACCCCGACCTGACCGTGCTGGCCGCGTACGGTGGCGTGGGTTACCCCGACGAGCGCAGGGCGGCGCTGCTGCGTACCGGCCTGTTCAGGCCCTCGGCGCTCGACCAGAGGGTGGGCACGCTCTCGGTCGGCCAGCAACGTCGACTGGCCCTGGCCACACTCCTGGCCCGCCCCTACGACCTGCTGCTGCTCGACGAGCCGACGAACCACCTCTCACCGGTGCTGGCCGAGGAGTTGGAGCGGGCCCTCGACGACTATCGCGGCGCCCTCGTCGTGGTCTCCCACGACCGAGCCCTCACCGGTGGCTTCCGTGGCACCGAGATCGAGATGACGGAAGGCCACATCCGTTGACCACCACCCCACCCACCCCCCGAACCCGCACCTCTCGGATCCACCTCCATCAACCAACACCCCGGCTCACCGACATTCCCCACCCGAACCCACGCCCCTCGGCACGACCTCCATTGACTGACACCCCAGCTTGCCGACAGTCCCCACCCAAACCCACCCCTCCAGAGCACCTTCGTCAACCAACACCCAGCTCGCCGACGTTCTGGCCCGAACCCTCGCCCCTCAGCACCACCTCCATCAACCAACACCCCAGCTTGCCGACGTTCCCCGACCGAGCCCACGGCCCCTCGCTCTCATCTCCGCCGGAGCGCCTTGGCTTGCCGTCGTCGTTCCCCACCCGAACCCACATCCCACGGGACCACATCCATCGGCCGACACCCGGCTTACCGATATTCACCCTGCCTCGTGGAAGGAGCATCCATTGACCGAGACCCCGGCGAACCGGCATTCCAGAACTCTCGAAGGGACACATATGTTGACCATGATCGGCGAAGGCGCACCATACGGCGTCGCCACCGCACCGGATGGGGCCTTGTGGTTCACGCTCGTCCATCAGGGGCGGGTCGGCAGGATGGTGCCCGGCCAGGATCCGGTGATCCACCAGCTCGAACCGGCCGACGGGCTGCCGACGGTGATCACGCCGGGCCCTGACGGGGCAATGTGGTTCACGGAGTCGAAAGGCGGCCGAGTCTGCCGCATCACCGCCGACGGGCAAACGACGGCCTATCCGATGACCTCTCCATACGGAATCGTGGCGGGGCCTGACAAAGCCATGTGGATCACTCTGATGGAGCCCGGCAAGATCGGCCGCATCGGGGCCGACGGGGTGGTGACGGAGTTCGAGGTGCCGGTGGAGGGTGGCATGCCCTCCTTCATCACGGCGGGTCCCGACGACGCCCTCTGGTTCACCCTCAACCAGGGCAACGCCATCGGGCGCATCTCACTGTCGGGTGAGGTGAGCGTCCATCCGCTTCCCACGGAGGGTGCGGGGCCGGTGGGCATCGCGCCGGGGCCGGACGGAGCGCTCTGGTTCGTGGAGATCGGTGCGGGCCAGATCGGGCGGATCGACACATCGGGAAAGATCACCGAATACCCCCTTCCCGATCGGGCCGCACGACCGCACGCGATCATCACGGGCCCCGACGGCGCCCTCTGGTTCACCGAATGGGCCGCCAACCGCCTGGGCCGCATCACCACCGACGGGGCCATTGAGGAGCACCCGTTGCCGAGCGTGCCGGGCAAGGGCGACGACACCCCAAAGGCCGAACCTCACGGGCTGACGGTCGGGCCTGACGGGGCAATCTGGGTGGCCTTGGAGGCGGGTGCCTTGGCGCGCATGAGCTGACGTCTGATCCGAAAGCAACGATCCAGGTATCACCGGCACCCCTGCACATGGGCGGAAGCGGGGCTATGACGTGCGCGAGGGCAGAGCTGTGGCGAGGGTGGAAGTGAGGGCTTGGGGCGTAGCGGGGGCGGGGTGGTGGCGAGGGTGGGAACCGAGGTTAAGGCTTAGGTGGGGATGGTGGCGAGGGTGGGAGCCAGGGTTGAGGCTTAGGTGGAGGTGGGAGCTGAGGTTGGGGCCTAGGTGGGGCGGGGCTGTGGTGGGGGTGGGTGGCAGGCGTCGGTGGCTGGGGGGTTGACTAGGGGCATGCATGCCATCATCGTCTCCGCCCAGGGCGGCCCAGAGGTTCTCGAGTACGTCGAGCGTCCCGATCCAGTGCCAGGTGAGGGTGAGGTGGTGGTCGACGTCGCCGCCAGCGGGGTCAACTTCATCGACATCTACCACCGCTCCGGCGCCTACCCCCTCAACCTGCCCACCTCCATCGGCTCCGAAGGAGCGGGGACGGTGTCGGCCGTGGGGCCGGGGGTGCGGGACGTTGCCGTGGGAGACGTCGTCGCCTGGGCGAGCGTGCTCGGGAGCTATACCGAGAAGGCCGTCGTACCGGCCGATCGGGTGGTGCCGGTGCCGGAAGGCGTACCGGCCGAGGTGGCGGCGGCGGCGATGCTGCAGGGGATGACGGCCCACTACCTCACCCACTCCACCTACAACGTACGCGAGGGCGATCAGGTGCTCGTGCACGCCGGTGCGGGCGGCATGGGTCAGTTGCTGATCCAGCTCGCCAAGCTCAAGGGCGCCACGGTCTACACCACGGTCTCCACCGAGGAGAAGGGCAAGCTGGCCCGGGAGGCCGGCGCCGACGAGGTGCTGGGGTATGACGACGTCGCGCAGGCCCTGAGCGGCAAGATCCACGTCGTGTACGACGGGGTCGGCAAGACCACGTTCGACGGCGGCCTCGTGGCGCTGCGCCCGCGCGGCCTCATGGCCCTGTACGGCGCCGCCAGCGGCCCCGTCCCCCCGGTCGACCCCCAGGTGCTCAACAAGCAGGGCTCGCTCTTCCTCACCAGGCCCACGCTCGTGCACTACATCGCCGCACGTGAGGAGCTGCTCCAGCGCGCCTCCGACCTGTTCGGCTGGATCGCCTCGGGTCAGCTCGCGATCAATATCTCGCACCGCTACCCGCTGGCCGACGCCCGCCAGGCCCACGAGGATCTGGCTGGCCGGCGTACCACTGGGAAGCTGCTCCTCATACCCTGACCTTCATGGACATCGCAGGATCAATTTGGTCGTTCGCTGCCGTGGCGGCTCTGCTCACGCTCACCCCCGGCCTCGACACGGCCCTCATCCTGCGGACGTCGTTGCTGGCGGGCCGACGCCCGGCGTGGGGAGTCACGCTGGGCATCCAGCTCGGCACGCTCGTCTGGGGCGTGCTGACGGCGGCCGGCCTGTCGGCGCTCCTGGCCGCCTCGCAGCTCGCGTACGACGTTCTGCGCTGGGCCGGGGCGGCGTACCTGGTGTGGATGGGTTTGCGCATGCTCCTGGCCCGGTCGTCCGGGGCGCAGGAGGTCGCGGAGGGGCAGGAGGTCCGGTTCGGTACGGGGTTCCGGCGCGGGCTGGTCACGAACCTGCTCAACCCCAAGGTGGGGGCGTTCTATGTGGCCATGCTGCCGCAGTTCATCCCCGAGGGGGCGCCGCATGCCTTGATGGGGCTGGCGCTGGCCGGGGTGCATGTGGCCGAGGGGCTGGTGTGGAGTGTGGCGCTGATCGGGTTCGCCTCGTTGATGAGCGGGTTCCTGCGGTCGCCGGTCGTGCGCCGGGTCCTTGACCGGGTGACCGGGGTGGTGATCGTGGGGTTCGGGGTGCGACTGGCCGTTAGCGACTGAGTCGGCACGTTCTTCCGCGGGCGGCACGTTCTTCCACGGGCGGCACGTTCTTCCGTGATCGGCACGTCCGTTCGGCGGTGGCTCCGGCGGGGTCGGCCTATCTCGTTCAGGACGACGGCGGCGGTGGAGCTAGCTTGGGGCAGCCTCTCGGTGTCCGGCGGTGGGCTTTGAAGTGGGCCTTCGGGTCCGGTGGTGGGAGCTCGGGGCTGTTCATCGGTGTGCGGCTGTGGCTTGGGGTCGGCTCCCAGTGTGCGGGTGGCGAAGTTCGGGTCAGCTCCCCGGGGTCTGGTGGCGGGAGCTCGGGTCCGCTTCTCGGCGTGCGGCAGTGATTCGGGGCGGCTCCCCCGGTGGACGGCTGGTGGAAGTCGGGGGCGGCTCCCGGGGTCCGGTGGTGAAGGATCGGGTCCGTTTTCCGTGGCTTGGGGCGGCTTGCCGGTGTGTGGCGGGTGGGGGTCGGGTGGTTTCCGGGGCTGGTGGTTGGAGTTCGGGGAGCGATTGGTGGTGGGGTGGGGTTGCTCTTGATCGGTTTTGCTCGGGGCTCTTTTGTGGGGGCAGGGGGTGGGGCGGGTTGGGACGTGTTTTGCTTCCGGGACACGGCGACGAGAGGGTGAAGGGTGTGGAGACCGCGTTCGTGCTCGGTGGCGGCGGTGTGCTCGGTGCACATGAGGTGGGCATGCTGCAGGCGCTCGACGAGGCGGGCGTGCGGCCCGACATGGTGGTGGGCACGTCCATCGGGGCGCTGAACGGGGCGGTCATCGCCGCCGCGCCCACCGAGGCGGTCGAGAGGCTGACGTCGTTGTGGCGTTCCGACGTCGTACGTACGGCCTTCGCCGGTTCCTGGGTGGCCCGGTTGTCCACGCTGGCCAGGACCGGCACCCACCTGCACCCGAGCGGGCCATTGCGTGCGGTTCTGAGCGAGACCGTGCGGGTTTCGCGGATCGAGGAGCTGGAGGTGCCGTTCCAGTGTGTGGCGGCCTCGGTCGAGCGGGCGGCGGCGCACTGGTTCACCGGTGGGCCGCTGGTGGACGCGGTGCTGGCCTCGTGCGCGGTGCCGGGGTTGCTGCCGCCCGTCGTGATCGGCGGTGAGCACTTCTACGACGGCGGCCTGGTGCACAGCATCCCGATCGGGCGGGCCGTACGGCTCGGGGCCAAGCGGGTCTTCGTGCTGCACGTCGGCCGCATCGAACGTCCCCTGTCGCCGCCACGGCGGTTCTGGGAGGTGGGCATGGTGGCGTTCGAGATCGCGCGCCGCCACCGGTTCGCCGAGGACCTGGCCACGCTGCCGCCCGGCGTGGAGGTGCACGTGCTGCCGGCCGGGCTCACCGAACCGCTCTCGCCACTGCGCTACCGCGACGTGTCGCAGATCTCGGCCTGTATCGATCGGGCGTACGAGGCGTCTTCCCGCTACCTGCGTAACAGGAGAACATGAGGACAGTCCTCTGAGGGAGGCCGCGTTGCTCCCACCGCGATTCCTGCGCCGGCTCGTCTTCGCTCCTCTGGTCATCGTCGCGACCGTGTTCATGCTGGTGACGCTGCCGCTCTGGCTCGTCGTCACGGCCGCCGCCTCCATGCGCCTGCCGCCGCCGCAGCGCAGGGGGCCGCGGTTCGTCTGGTTCGGGGTGGCGTGGCTGACCCTGGAGTCGGCCGTGCTGATCGCCTGCCTCTGGCTGTGGCTGGTCGGCGGAGCCCGGGGCCAGGAGCGGCATTACGCGCTGATCGAGTGGTTCCTGTCGAAGGTGTACGCGGCCGCGGTGCGGATCTTCCGGCTCACCGTGGACATCGAGGAGCCAGAGCCCACGCACCAGGAGCAATCGGCCCGGCTGACCCGGCCGATCATCGTGCTGTCCCGGCACGCGGGGCCGGGCGACTCGTTCCTGTTGATCTTCCATTTGCTTGACCGCTACCGGCGGCGGCCCCGGATCGTCATGAAGGCCGCCCTCCAGTACGACCCCTCGCTGGACGTGATCATCAACCGGCTCCCGAATGCGTTCGTGTCGCGCAAGGGCGGACATGGGCGGACCATCGAGGAGATCGAGCGCCTGTCGGAGACGATGGGCGAGCGCGACGCGCTGGTGATCTTTCCCGAGGGCGGGAACTTCACCCCGCGTCGCCGCCGGCTCGCGATCAGGCGGCTGGAGGAGAAGGGGCTGGAGGAGGAGGCGGAGCGGGCACGCGGCATGGACCACCTGCTCCCGCCCCGTCCGAACGGCGCCATCGCGGCCATCGAGTCCTGCCCTGCGGCGGACGTGATCTTCGTGGCGCACACCGGGCTCGACGACCTCATCACGCCGGCGGATATCTGGCGCAAGCTTCCCTATAGCGCGCATATCACTGCGAAGTGGTGGCGGGTGCCCGCCGCCGAGGTGCCCCGGCGCCGGGAGGAGCGGATCCGCTGGCTGTTCGACCACTGGGAGCAGATCGACGCCTGGATCAGCGCCCAACGCCTGGCCCGCACCCGCTGACCGGGCACACTCGGCCAGGGCGGTGGGTGGGCGGTTCAGGGCACTTCAGGCGGTCCGCGCGTGAGCCGCGAGAGCCCAGTGGCCATGAGTGCCCAGTGCTCATGAGTGCCCAGTGCCCATGAGCCTCCAGTGGCCATGAGGCGCAGGGTGCGGCGCAGGGCCGAGGAAGTCGGGCGGTGGCCGGTATCCGAAGACGCCAGGTGCTCAGGTGGTGGTCGGAAAGATGTTGGGGCGGGTGGGGTGTGTGGTTGTGATGATGCCCGAAAGCCCCACCGACGGGGGCGGTGACCGGAAAGCCCTCAAATGTGCGGGTGGTGCCGCGAAAACCCTGGGAGTACAGGTAGGTGCCCCGACGGCCTTGGCAGCGCAGTGAGCGTCCCCGAGGGTCTGGGGGGTCGGGGGGGTGTTCGGGAAGCCGTCCGTGGGTGCGTGGTGTGCGGGGATGCGTGGTGTGCGGGGATGCGTGGCGTGCGGGGATGCGTGGCGTGCGGGGGTGTCAGTGGGTGAGGGGGTGGTCTGGGGCAGGGGGTGGGGGGCCGGGGGGCAGGGTTGGGGCGGGGGGTGGGCCGTGTTCGATGAGGTGGAGCAGGGCGTTCGTGTCGAGATGGTGCTCGACCAGGTCCCCGAGCGCGTCCAGCCGCTCCTCCCGCAGCCCGGCGAAGTCCGTGTCGGGCGCCGGTACGAAGTCGCGCCCCGCCCGCCCCGCCACGTCCGCCAGGAAGGCCCGCCGGAACCCGTCGTTCTCCAGGGCGCCGTGCCACGTGGTGCCCCAGACGTCGCCGGCCCGGCATCCGTCGAGGAACGGCTCGCCCCCGTCCACCGACGCCACCCCATGGTGGATCTCGTACGCCCGCACCGGCTCCCCGTAAGCCACGCCCTCGGGCCGCCCCAGCCGCTTCTCCGGCACGAACTCCACCCGCACCGGCAGCATCCCGAGCCCTTCGACCCGCCCCGCCCCCGACTCCACCTCGTCCACGATCTCCCGCCCGAGCATCTGGAACCCCCCGCAAATACCCAGTACGGGCCCCTTCCGGTCGCGGATCGCCGCCGCCAGCCCGCTCTCGCGCAGCCACGTCAGGTCGCTGACCGTGGCCCGTGAGCCCGGCAGCACGACCAGGTCGGCGTCGTCCAGCTCGGCCGGGCCGGTCACGAAGCGGACCACGACGCCCGGCTCGGCGGCCAGCGCGTCGAGGTCGGTGAAGTTCGAGATCCGCGGCAGCCGGACGACCGCGACCCGGAGGGTCTGCCTGCCGTGCGGAGCGCGTACGGCGACCCTGCGGTTGTCGAGGGCCAGTGAGTCCTCGACGTCCAGCCAGAGCCCGTCGAGCCAGGGCAGTACGCCGTACACGTCGCGGCCGGTGAGCCGTCTGAGCATGTCGAGGCCGGGCTCCAGGAGCTCCCGCGCGCCCCGGAACTTGTTCACGACAAATCCGGAAATGTGGGATTGGTCAGCCGCGTCCAGGAGGCCCACCGTGCCGTAGAACGCGGCGAACACCCCTCCCCTGTCGATGTCGCCCACCACGATCACGGGCAGGTTCGCGGCCCTGGCCAGGCCCATGTTGGCGATGTCGCCGCGGCGCAGGTTGATCTCGGCCGGGCTGCCCGCGCCCTCGCACACCACCACGTCGTACTGCTTCCTGAGCCGCCCCAGCGCCTCCAGCGCCGTGGCGCGCAGCAGGTCCTTCAGCGCGCCGTACTCCATGGCGTCCACGTCCGCGATCGGGCGGCCCATGAGGACGACCTGGCTGCGGCGGTCGCTGCCCGGCTTGAGCAGGATCGGGTTCATGTCGGCGACGGGCTCGAGGTAACTGGCCTGCGCCTGCGCGACCTGGGCCCGGCCGATCTCGGCGCCGTCGGCGGTGACGTACGAGTTGAGCGACATGTTCTGGGCCTTGAAGGGCGCGACCCTGACTCCCTGACGGGCGAGCCAGCGGCAGATGCCGGCGGTGACCACGCTCTTGCCCGCGTCGGACGTGGTGCCCGCGACGAGGAGTGCCCCCTTGACCATGGGATCACCGTACCGGAGCACATACGACGAAATTTCGCAGTAATCCCCCATTTACGAACGCTGTGACTTCTGCCACTCTGGCTAGAACAATGCCCTAGAACGCAATTCTAGATTTCCCTAGTGAAAGGGTGGGCATGGTCGGGACGTTGGGTTCGCCGCGCACAGGAACCATCGACGCGCAGTCCCGCGCGCCATTCGGCTGGGCACCGCTGGTCGTGCTCTTCATCGTCGGACTAGTGGATCGCATCGAGCACAACCTCCTGTCGGGTGTGCTGCCGCTCATCCAGAAGGAATGGGGCTTCAGCGACACCGCCGCCGGCTCCATCCCGACGGCCGCCGCCCTGGCCGCCGCCGTCGTGGCCCTGCCCGCCGGCTATCTGGCGGACCGGTTCAGCCGGACCCGCATCATCGCGGTGGTCGTCTTCGTCTGGGCGATCGCCACCCTGGGCTCCGGCCTGGCCACCGGCTTCGCGATCTTCTACATGATGCGGGTGCTGCTGGCGGCGGCCGAGAACATCGACAACCCGGCCGCGGGCAGCCTGCTCGCCGACTACTACCCGCCCGCCAGCCGGGCCAAGGCGTACGGGCTCACGCGCGTCACCACGTACCTGGGCGGCGTCGGCACCGTGCTCGGCGGGGTGCTGGCCGAGGCGTTCTCGTGGCGTACGGCGTTCCTCATCATGGTCGTCCCCGGAGTGCTCACGGCCCTGCTCGTCTGGTTCCTGCGCGAGCCGCGCCGCGGCGAGCTGGACCGGCTGGTGGCCACGGGCGACGCGGCGCCCCCCACCTCGCCCGCCGCGCCGAAGCCCGAGGTGAAACCGCCGTTCTGGGGCCAGTTCCGCCAGGTGATGTCCATCCCGACCCTGATCTTCGTCTGCGTCGGGCTGTCCTTCCTCACCCTCGGCCTGGCCGGGATCTTCTTCTGGCTGCCCACGCTCATGGTGCGCGACTTCGGCGTCAGCGTGGGCACGGCCGCCTCGCTGAGCGGCCTGATCACCATCGCCGGCACGCTCACCGGCACCCTGGTCGGCTCGTGGCTGGGACGGAAGTGGCACGGCACGCGCAAGGGCGGCCGGCTGCTGGCGGGCGGCGGCGGCATCACCGCCGGCTCGCTGGTGCTGGCGGCGGCGCTGTCCATGGACTCGATCGCCGCCCTGACCGTCCTCGTGCTGGTGGCCTGCTCGCTCATGTCGATCGCGATCCCCAACATGACGGCCTGCCTGGCGGACGTCGTACCGGCCTCTTCGCGCGGCCTCGGCTTCGCCATCCTGCAGTTGCTCATCACGGCCGGCGGCGCGTTCGGCTCGCTGGTCGTGGGCATCGCCTCGGATCAGCTCGGCTCCCTGCTGTCCGGGATGTTCATCCTGATCATCCCCATGGTCGTGGGCGGTCTGCTCACGCTGGGGGCCAGGGCGTCGTTCGAACGCGACGCGCGCAAGGTGCTGGAGGACGCCGGTCGCTGAGCGGCCACGGCGTCCGCGGGCCGCGCGCGGGGCTCATCCTTGCGGCGGCCTGCGCCGCGCCTGCTCCTCCTCATAGGACTGCTGCTGCTCAGAAGGCGGGGACTGCTGGGACGGCGGCGGCTGTTGCTGCTGGTAGGGCGGCTGCTGTTGGGACGGCGGCGTCTGCTGAGAGGGCGGCGTCTGCCGCTGCCCGGTCTCAGGGTCGACGGTCCCACCGCCGTAGCGACGCTGCACGGAGTCCACACCCTTGGTGATCTGATCGTCGTACTTGTGCCCGGTCCGCTCCTTGGCGAACTGCTCGGCACGGTCCATCACCTGGTCGGCCTGCTTGGAGTGCCCTCTGGCCAGGTCTTCGGCCTTCTTCAGCCATTCTGCGATACGGCCCATCACCCTTCTCCGTTTCTTCAGGCTACGGCGCCCCCTACCCCTGCAACCTCGGAAAATGTCTGTTATGCCCCACTTGAGTCTCCCCTGAGGGGAGGCGCGAAGCTGGGGGCATGGACGGGGACACGCTGTACTCGATCGGCGACCTGGCCCGGCGCACCGGGCTGACGGTCAAGACCATCCGCTTCTACGCCGACCAGGGCATCGTGCCTCCCACCGACCGCAGCCCCGCCGGCTACCGCCTGTACGACGTCACCGCCCTGGCCCGCCTCGACCTCGTGCGCACGCTGCGCGACCTGGGCCTGGACCTGCCCACGATCCGCAAGGTCGTGGACCGCGAGGTCTCGCTCCCCCAGGTCGCCGCCGCGCACGCCGAGGCGCTGGCGGTCCAGATCCGCGCGCTGCGCCTGCGGCGCGCGGTCCTGACGGCGGTGGCCAGGCGCGGCTCCAGCCCGGAGGAAATGGAACTCATGCACAAGCTGGCCAGGCTCTCCGCCGAGGAGCGCCACCGCCTGATCGCCGACCTCTTCGGCGGCCTGGACACCGACCCGGCGTTGGCGGGCATCATGCGCTCGCTGACCCCCGAGCTGCCCGACGACCCCGAGCCGGAGCAGGTGGAAGCGTGGGTGGAGCTGGCCGAGCTGGCGAGCGACCCGGACTTCCGCACCTCCCTCCACCGCCTCGCCACCCACCACACCGCCGACCGCCCCACCGCCCACCCCCACCCCACCGACCGCCAAGCCACCGACCCTCACGCCACCGACCGCCGAGCCGCCGACCGCGAAGCGCCCGGGGGCGGCCGGCTTGTGCCGGTCATCGCCCCTGATCCGGCCGCGCTGGCCCGTGACCATGCCGGGCCCGCCCTGGCTCAGGACATCGATCCCGCCGCGCCCGAGGCGACGCCGATCGTGGAGGCCGTGCTCGCGCGCTACGCCGAGGGCCTCCACGACACCACCGAAGTCCGCCACCGCCTGCTGACCCGCCTGGAGGCCGCGAACGACCCCCGCAGGGAGCGCTATCTCGAACTCCTCGCCGTGATCAACGGCTGGCCGCCCCCGCAGAGCCTGGCCCCGGCGCTCGGCTGGTTCATCGAGGCGCTGCGGGCCAGGCTCACCCCGGCAGATCCGCCCGGTCGCGGCCCAGGACGAGCTGGTCGAACAGGGCGCCCCCGCCGGTCGACTTGATGCCGAGGCACCGCACCCGCGGCGGGTTCCCGCCCGTGACGGCCCACAGGTCCACGACGACCTTGGTCCACCCGGCGGCGGGCGGGCCGGGCAGCCGGTGTTCGGCGATCACCGCGTGGTCGGGGTAGGCCGCGTCGCCCACCGACACCGCCACCCCGCCGCCGGGCCAGGGGCGGCCGATCAGCAGGCTCATGCCGGTCGTCGCCTCCGACATCGGCTTCCAGGCGAACTGGAGATACCGGTACTGCCCGGGGCGCGGCGTCTCGGCGATCTCGAAGTCCCAGTTGGGGACCGCGTGCCCGAACGGGACCACGAACGCGGGGCCCGTCTCCCCCGCCGCCGTGAGCTGCAGGCTCTTGGAGCCCGCGTAGGCGTCCGTGTGGCTGAAGGTGAACGGGCGGCCGGGGTAGATGAGCGTGCGCAGGTCGGACTCCTGTTCGTCGAACAGGACCGCCAGGCCGCGCCCGGCGACGGCGTCGGGGTGGGAGCAGCCGAGGGCCTCGCCGTGGAACACCAGCTCGCCCAGGCGCAGGTTGCCCGCGGGCCACGCGCCGCCGCCGGTGCTGACGAAGCGGAACCTGGCCGCCTCCAGCGGCGTCTCCAGCACATGGCTGTGCAGGGCCGCGTCCGACAGCAGGTACGGCCCGTCACGCCACCGCTCGGCCGCCGCGTCCCACCACTGGACGCGTACGTCGCGCAGCCACGACTCCGGATGGGCCGGGTCCTCGGCCAGCGTGATGCCCGTGACGCGGAGCCGGGTGTGGAAGGCGTCCACGACGACGGCGAGCTTGTCGAACCAGCCGCTGTCCACCGACCCCACCGCGTGCCAGGGCAGCCACGGGCCGGGCGGCGGCTCGGCCTTACCGTCGCGCAGCAGGTCGACGGGGTACTGCCAGTCGTACCGGCCGGCCGGCGCGTCGGCGGTCAGCCGTTCGTTGTAGATGAGCGCGCCGGGGTCGGTGAGCAGGTTCGGGGTGAGCGGCAGCGGCGCCGGCGCGGCGTTGCCCCAGCCGGTCTTGCGGGTCGTCGGCGTCGGTTCGGGGGCGAGCAGCTTCGCGCGGGCGTCGGTCTCGGTGGGCGCGAGCAGCCGTTCCCAGCGGGGGCGCAGGCCGGGAGCGAAGCGGATCACGCGGCCCATCCAGGTGGCCACCAGCAGGTCGCCGCCGGGCAGCCAGGCCGGGACCGGCAGCGCAAGCACGTCGCGCTCGGCCACCACGTCGCCGAACCTGGTGAGCACGGTGAGCGTGCCCAGCTCGGAGCCGACCGCGACCCGTGCGCCGTCCGGGGAGATCGCCGGGCGGCGCAGCAGGTCGTCGCCGGTGAACGTCCACAGCAGGCCGCCGCCGGCGGCGAACGCCTCGAGCCGCCGGCCCCGCGTGGTGACGAGGAACTCCCCGTCGGCGGAGAGCGCGATCTCGTCGAAGGAGGCGGGGATGGTGTTGCGCAGGGCGCCGTCGCGGACGACGTACAGGCGGCCTCCGTCGGTGTCGGACCAGAGCGCGACGGTACGGCCGCCGCCCACGGCCCCGCCCAGCGGCCCCGGGAACGTCAGCGACCACAGCTCGCTCCCGTCGGAGGCCCGCAGCGCGGTCGCCGTCGTGCCGTTCATGGTGAGCAGCGTCGAGTCGTCCAGGGCGAGGAGCCGGTGCGGCGTACGCCGGTCCGCCCACCACTCCCGCGACCACCGCTCGCCGCCCGCCCGGTCGAACACCACGAGCCCGAGATCGCCGGACGTCGCCACCCAGGAGCCGCCGGGCGCGACCGCGAAGTTGTTGATCCCGGTGTCGTAGCCCCATTCGGCGACCGCCCAGTCGGTGGCCCGCTTGGGCAGCCCGAACAGCGCGAAGCGCCGCGTCGGCGTGCCGGAGCGGTCGAGCAGGTAGAGGTGGTAGCCCTCGGCGCGGGTCAGGTCGTAGCCCTGTGCCGCGAAGCCCCTGGCCACGGCCTTGGGCGCGGAGGCGAAGTGGTGGCCGATGCGGCGCCGCCACGTGGTGCGGCCGGTGGCCAGGTCCACGCCGTAGAGGTTGTGGTCCCAGTTGAAGCAGCTCAGCGCGGCCGTGCGGCCGTCGGCGGCGATGGCGACGTCGCGGACGTGGGGGCCGAAGCGCTCCTGGAGCCGCTGCGCGGGCGGCCGGTGGCCGGCGGGCGCGATGGCGTACAGGCGGGCGGGCACGGTACGCAGGTCGGTGGTGATCTCGCCCCCGTGGTGCGGCACGACCTCGCCGGCGAGCAGGTCGATCACCCGGTGGCCGGGCGGCACGGTCAGGCGCAGCTTGGTGACCAGCGGCGCCCGATGGGTCATGAGCAGGCCGACCCGCCAGGCCAGCCCCGGCGAGAGGTCGAGCACGGCGTTGTCCACCGCCCACACGTAGCGGACGCGGCCGGCGACCCGCTCGCTCAGCAGCACCTCCGGGTCGTCGCAGACCGCGACCGGGGCGACGACGGCGTCCCACGCCTTGCGGAGCTCGGCGGCGTGGGCGAGGAAGTAGCGGCGGAAGCGCTCGTAGGCGGCGTCGTCCTGCATCGCACTCGGGTCCTGCTCGACCTGGTCGAAGGTGACGGGCAGCGGGGTGAAGCCCTCCAGGAGGTCGGCGCGGCTGCCGCCGTCGTAGTAGACGGGCACGCCCGACCCGCGCAGCGCGGCCTCCAGCTCGGGGTCGAGCCGGACCCGCTGGCCGACGACGAGCACGGCGTCGAAGCGCCTGAGCGACTCGGCGGTGGCGTCCTCGGTGAACACGAAGGAGGCGGGTCGGTGGGCGTACAGGCAGGCGTTGTACGCCTCGAAGAGCGAGTCGAAGTACGCCCCGCCGATGCGGCCGTCCCACACCTCGATGCGCTGCATGCGGGTGGAGACCACGATGGCCACCCGGTCGGCGTTCGCCGCCTCGGCCGTCAGCCGGCCGTACTGGCGGAACACCTCGTAGGCGGCGCGCAGGACCGACGTCTTGCCCGCTCCGCCGGAGCGCGGGTCGCCCGGCTTCGGCCTGGTGCCGCCGGAGCGTTCGTCGGGGAACGCCACGCCGTGCGACGGCCCGTGGCCGGCGCCGGCGTCGCCGGAGGATCCGACGCCGTCCACGCCCCGCATGACCATCTGGAACAGCGTGGGCAGGTACATGCCGCCGGTGCCGTCGTCGTTCCACAGCTCGGGGTGGCCCCACACGGGCTTGCCCGGCCGCCGCTAGAAGTCGACCTGGTGCGGGGTGACCTGCGGCGGCTGGATCTGCTCGGCCTGGTAGTGGAGATCGACCTCGTCGGCGTCGCGGAAGAGCGCGGGCGGGTGGCTCTGCACCGACCGGTACGGCGCGGTCAGCGCGCTGACCTTGCCCGGCGCGACGGCGTCGAGCGCGGCCCGGAAACGGCGCTCGGCGTCCGCCTTGAGGGCGAACGTCCGGTCGGTCACCGTGTCCAGCACGGGCGCCCACGTGCCCGTCTCGCGCGCGTCCTCAAGGGCGGCGTCGTACGCGGCCCGCTCCCCCGGGCCGGTCGCCTCCTCGGCGCCGGTCCGCTGGTACCACCAGTTGGCCGCCCAGCTCCAGCCGCGGAAGGCCGGGTAGTCGAGCAGGTGCCGGGTGACCGCCTGCAGGTCGGCGACCATCTGCTCGGGCGTGCGGGTGTCGTAGGGGGCGCCGAGCGGCAGGCCCGCGTCCATATAGAGCAGGATCGCCTGCTCCCGCATGCCCCGGGCCCCGTAGCCGGCGATCGTGCGCCGCGTCGGGTCCTCGAAGATCGCCTTCTCCGGCGCGACCGCCGCCGGGTCACCGCTGAGCCGCTCGACCGTGGCCTGGTCGGCGGGGTGGTCCTGGAAGCGTCCCTGCCAGCCGTGGCCGAGCCGGTCCACGAACAGGTTCAGGCCGAGCTTGGCCGCCCTGGCCAGGTGGTCCTCGGTCAGGTCGGGCAGGTCGGCGAAGCGGGGACGGTGGGCGCCCGCGCGGCGCGGGTCGCTGGGGAAGCTCTCGATGTAGTCGCCGTGCTGGACGAGGTGGAAGGCGGGCCGCGCGGCGAGCCCGGGACCGAGGTCGAGGTACTGCGGGGCCACGGTGAAGCCGGGCACCTGGGCGTCCAGCACGTAGCGGCCGGGGTCCCAGCCTGCGGTGGCGTCGAGGGTGAGCGTGCCCCGGCCGTCCCGCAGCGGCGTCTCCTCGGCGGTGACCGGCACTCCGCCCGGTCCGAGGACCCGCACGGTGACCGTGAACGGCAGGGCCTGGCCGGCCGCCGCGCGGGCGAGGACCGTGGCGGTGATCGGCTCGCCCCGCCCGTAGGAGAAGCGGTTGAGGGGGGTGAAGATCGACACCGAGCCGTGGGTGTCCGGGGTGCGGATCTCGACCACGGTGTCCACCACGTACTCGGTCAGCCGGCCGGCCCCGTCCGGCGAGACGCGTACGTGGTAGAGCCCCCGTGCGGCGGCCGGGACCGTGTCGCCGAGCTCGGTGAACTCGGGCACGCCGAGCGGGCGCAGCCAGGCCCGCAGTCTGGGCTCGGCCCGCCAGGCGCCGCCGTCGTGGCCGATGGTCAGCGGGTTCGGCCGGCCGGCCGTCCACACCGGCGACGGGTAGCTCACGGTCAGCCGTTCGACGTCGGCGGGGATCGAGCGGAGCAGCCGGCCGGTGGCGGCCTCGTACACCTCGAACAGGACGGCGGGGTCGGCGCGCTTGACGAACAGCTCCGTGCCGCGTGCCCGCAGGCCGGTGACGCCGTGGGACGCCCCGCCGGTCAGGGTGAGCGTGCCGGCCGCGCCGCCGTCGCCGTCGAAGACCCGCACGGCGTCACCGGCCGTGAGGACGTACAGGTGGCCGTCCGCGCTCACGTCGAACGCGCCGAACGTGTCGCCGGCCGGGCGCGCCGGCACGCTCCACAGCGGCCGGCCGTCCATCGCGGACGCCCAGAGCGTCCCGGACGGCCAGGCGGTGTAGAAGCGCCCGGCCGCCTCGGACACGCGCAACCCCACGGCGCCCTGCGTGGCGCTCTCGCCGAGCGCGTCGAGCGGGTACGCCGCGACCGCGAGGGCGTCCGGCCCGACCCGCACCACCCGCAGCCGGTACTGGTCGATCGCGTAGAAGTCATCCGACGCGCCCGGCTGCACGTCGGAGGGCGCCAGCCAGCCGTCCTGGTCGCTGTCGGTGAAGTCGGCCAGCCTCCCGACAGGGTTGAAGTCCCGGTCCCAGAGGGCCACGCGCTTGCTGAAGTGCGCCTCCGCGGTGGCGATGGCGCCGTCGGCGTTGGCGGTGATCGCGAGCACGGCGTAGCCGACCGCTCCGGCCCGCCGCGCGCCGCCGTCGGGCGCGATCCGCAGGGCCTGGCCCACGGGGAACTGGGCGCCGCTGGCGAGATAGACGTGGCCGTCGGCGCCCAGGCCCAGGCGCGCGGCGGCGACGTCGAAATCGGGGTGGTGGCGGGAGATGACCTGGTCCAGCCGCATGGAGGCTCCTCGGGGGTAGGCGTGACCTCTCCATTACCCACCGTGTTCACCCCGTTGTCATGAGTAACCCCTACTCAGTCCCAGGCCGGCATCATGCCCTTGGGGTAGCGCGCGCCGAAGCCGCCCGCCGGGAGGATCTCGGCGATGCGCCGCAGGTCGGCCTCGTCGAGCGTGAGGTCGGCGGCGGCGACGTTCTCCTCGAGCCGCCGGACGCTGCGGGTGCCGGGGATGGGGACGATGTCGTCGCCCTGGGCGAGCAGCCAGGCCAGGGCGAGCTGGGCGACGGTGGCGCCCTTGGTGGCCGCCAGGTCCGCGAGCCGGCTCGTGGCCTCCACGTTCTTCTCGTAGTTGCCGGGCTGGAAGCGGGCGTCCCAGGTGCGCATGTCGGTGGGGTCGTATTCGGCGCCGGGCTTGGCCTGGCCGGTGAGGAAGCCCCGGCCGAGCGGCGAGTAGGGGACGAACCCGATCCCGAGCTCGCGCAGGACGGGCAGGAGGGCCTCGACCTCCCGCTCGAACAGCGAGTATTCCGTCTGCAGCACCGACACCGGCTGTACGGCGTGCGCCCGCCTGATCGTGTTCGCCCCCGCCTCGCTGAGCCCGAAGTAGCGGACCTTGCCGGCGTCGACGAACTCCTTGACCGTGCCCGCCACGTCCTCGATCGGCACGGCGGGATCCACGCGGTGCTGGTAGAGCACGTCGATGACGTCCGCGCCGAGCAGGCGCAGGCTGTTGTCGACGACCTCGCGGATGTGCTCGGGGCGGCTGTCCACGCCGCCGTCCCTGGTGCCGGTGAAGTCGAATCCGAACTTGGTGGCGATGACGACCTCGTCGCGCACGGGCGCGAGCGCGGCGCCGACGATGCGCTCGTTCTCGCCCTGCCCGTAGAGCTCGGCGGTGTCGAAGAACGTGACGCCCAGTTCGTGGGCGCGGCGGATCGTGGTGATGCCCTCCTTCTCGTCCGACGGACCGTAGGCGAGGGAGATGCCCATCGCGCCGTAGCCCAGTGCCGAGGCCGTCAGGCCCTGCCGTCCAAGGTTTCGCTTGTCCATGAGGTTGGTCCCAGAATGTTAGATGCCTCTTACATGATGTGAGAGTACTCTAACATTCGAAAGAGGGGAGAATCGTTCGCCGTGAGCAGTTCCACGGCCCCGCGACGCGGCTACCACCATGGCGACCTGCGCGCCGGGCTGATCCGTGAGGGCATCGCGCTCCTGGCCGAGACGGGGCTCGCGGGGTTCTCGGTGGCCAAGGTCGCCGCCCGGGCGGGGGTGTCGTCGGCGGCTCCCTACCGGCACTTCCCCGATCGTGAGGCGCTGCTGGCCGCGTGCGCGGCGGCCGTCATCGGCGAGTTCACGGACGTCCTGACGGAGGCGGCCGAGCGGGCCGGCCCCGATCCGGTCGACCGGCTGGCCGCCACGGCGGGCGCCTACGCCCGCTACGTCCTCGACCACCGCGCCGGCATCGACCTCGTCTACTCCCACGAGTTCTCCGGCCCGCACAGCCAGACCGTCCAGGAGGAGAGCCGCCGTCTCACCGGCGCCCTGATGACCCTGGTGGCGGCCGTGTTGCCGGAGGACACCCCCTGGGCGGACCTCGTGGACTTCGTCTACGTGCACCTGTCCGCCACGCACGGTTATGCCACCCTGCGCCGGCAGAGCCGCCCGCGCGACCCGGACGCGTACGCCGCCCGCGCGGCCACCGCCGCCCGCGACCACCTCACGGGCTACCTCGCACGTGTGCGGGGGCGGTAGGCGGCCCCGCCGGCGGGAGGCGGCCCTACCATACGCGCATGACCACGCACGGATTCACGCTCACCGCCGAGGGCCCGTTCGACTTCGGCGCCTCGCTTCGTTTCGTCGAAGACTGGCCGGCCACCAGCACGCTGCCCTCCGACGGGCGGGCGCTGCGCTTCGCCTACTGTGCGGAGTCCGACTGGCTGCCGATCGGTGTGAGCGTGACGGGCCGGCCCGGCGGGGTGGCCGTCGCCACGACAAGGGCGCCGGGGCCGGGCATCCGGGGCGAGGTGGCGCGGATCCTGTCCCTCGACGTGGACGGCGGCGGGTTCGCCAAGCTCGGCGAGGCCGACGAGGTCCTCGGCGACCTGCAGCGGCATCGGCCGGGGCTGCGCCCGGTGTGCTTCTGGAGCCCGTGGGAGGCGGCGTGCTGGGCGGTGATCGTGCAGCGCTCCTCGATGCTCATCGCCTCGCGCGTCAAGCAGCGCATCGCGGAGCGCTTCGGCGCGCGGGTCACCGTCGACGGGCACACGTTCACGGCCTTTCCCCCGCCCGTGTCGCTGCTGGACGCGGACGGGCTCGGGCTGCCCGCGCAGAAGGAGGAGTGGGTGCGCGGGCTGGCGCGCGCGGCGCTCGACGGCGTGCTGACCACCGAGCACCTGCGCTCGCTCGCCCCGGAGGAGGCCCTGGCCGAGCTGCGCGCCCTGGCCGGGGTGGGGCCGTTCTCGGCGGGGCTGATCCTGATCCGGGGGGCCGGGGCGCCGGACGCGTTCCCGGGGGACGAGCCGCGGCTGTTCGCGATCCTGCGGGAGGCGTACGGGATGGCGGAGGACGCGCCGCCGTCGGCGTACCGGAGGCTGGCTGAGTCGTGGCGGCCCTATCGGTCGTGGGCCTCGTTCCTGTTCCGGGCGACGTCCTACGGCGTCACCGAGGCCGAATAGTCACGGAGGCCGAATGATCACGGAGGCCGAATGATCACGGAGGCCGAAGAGGGGATCACGTGGACGAACTGATCGCGCACGCGCGGGAGGCGTTCGGCTGGGACGGCGACGTCGCGGCGTCGGCGGGGCCCCGGGGCGCGCTCGGGCAGATCTGGCGGCTGGAGGTGGGCCGCAGGCGCTACGCGCTGAAGGAGATCTTCGCCGAGCCGCCGTCGGAGGCGCTGATCGCGGCGGAGCTGGCCTTCGCACGGCGCGCGGCCGACGCCGGGGTACGCGTTCCGGCCGGCCATCCCGACCGTGAGGGGCGCTACCTGGTCACGACGCCCGGCGGCACCTGGCTGCGCCTGTACGACTGGGTGGACCTGCGCCCCGTGCCGCTCTCGGACCCGGCCACGCCGGGCGCGATCGGCGACCTGCTCGCCCGCCTGCACCGCTGCGCCCCCGCCATGACGGCCGAGGCCGACGGCCACCCGCCCGCCTCCTGGTACGACCACGTCCCCGCCCCGGACGCATGGATCGAGGCCACCACGTCGGAGGCGGCCTGGGCCCCGCGCCTGGCCGACCGGCTCGCCACGCTGCCCGACCTGTCCGGGGCGGTCACCCCGGCCGACCCCGCCGAGCTGATCACCTGCCACCGCGACCTGCACCCGGAGAACGTCCTGGCCGGCCCCACCGGCGACCTGGTGGTCGTCGACTGGGACAACGTCGGCCCGGCCACCCCGGCCAGGGAGCTGGCCCAGGCCATGTTCGACTGGTTCTTCGACGACCTCGACGCCATGGCGGCGCTCTGCGCGGCCTACGTGCGGGCGGGCGGCCCCGGCCGGATCACCGGGGCCGCCGACTTCTCGATGATGCTGGCCACCCGCCTGAACTTCGTGCTGGGCCAGTCGAGGTTGGCGCTCGACCCGCGGACCGAGCCCCGGCACCGGGAGTGGGCCGAACACGAGATCGACGGGACGCTGGACGTCCTGCCGACCCCGCGGCGGCTCTCCGAGGTGCTGGCGCGGGTGGGGCCGTAGCCGGGTCACATGCCGCGGCCCTCCAGCCCGGCGACCGCGATCGTGCCCGAGGTGCCGCGCAGGCCGAACCCGTAGTGGAAGCCCTCCCTGGCCTGCGGCGTGGACAGGGTGGCCCCGATGGCGGCCGTGCGCAGGCGCCGCCACGTGCCGCCGGTGAACGCGTAGGAGGTGATGGTCTCGCCCGACAGGACCAGGGCGAAGCGGTCGCCCGGGCTCAGGGTCAGGGCGGCGTCGCCGGGGGTGTCCAGGAACCGGCCGCCCACGCGCACGTTGAGGCCCGACTGCTTGCGCGTGTGGTTGTACCAGGCGGTCACGTAGGTGTCCTTGTCCTTCACCCAGCCGGTGAACAGGCTGTCCTCGGGGCTGCCGGTCCCGGCGAACGAGCCGGCCGTCACGATGCTGACCGCCTCCCCCGACGACGGCCCGGCCGGGCCCGCGACCAGGCCGAAGAACGGCTGGTCCGCGCTGCCCGCGAAGCGCCCGCCGCCCGCCGACGTCACCGGCACGACCTCGCCGTCGGAGGGCTTGTGGAGGGTGTAGCCCGCCGAGGTGTCGGTGGCGAAGGTGTCCTCCACCTCGGCCCTCGGGTAGGCGGCCGGGTCGAAGGCCACCTCCACCTGCGCGTACGCGCTCACCGCCCGCGCCGGCCCGTCGTACGTCACCGCGGCCCGCACCGGATGGGTGCCGGGGCGGGAGGCGGTCCCGGCGGGGGGTGAGAGCCGCCAGCGGACCGTGAACGTGCCGCCGGGGCGCACCACCGGCGTCGCCGCGCGGCCGACCGGCTCCGCCGACCAGCCGGGCGGCACGGCCAGCGCGGTCGTGACCCGGGTGGCGGGCTTGCGGCCGTGGTTGGCGAAGGTGGTGGTGAGCTCGGCGGGCGGGCCGCCGGGGCGTACGGGGCCGGTGACGGCCACGTCCACGCGGGTGTCGCCGGCGGCGGGTGACCAGGCCTGCAGTTCGCTCACCCCGACGTAGGCGCCGGGCGGGTTGGCGAACACCAGCCGGATCGCCGTCGTGGTCAGGGCCGGGAACGTGATCCGGTTGAGCGCCGCGCCGGCCGGCCGCTCCGGCGCGCGCGCCTGGCCGGGCACCTCCCGCCAGGACTCGCCGTCCCGGTACTCCAGCCGGTACGACGCCGGTGCCCGCACCCCTCCGCCGTCGTCGTAGGCGTAGAACCGCACGTCGCTCACCTGGGTCGGCAGGCCGAAGTCGACGCCCAGGTGGTCCTCGGCGTTCGGGGAGCGGTAGTTCGTCCACCGGCTGTGCGGGATGTCGTCGTAGAAGATCCGCCCGTCCACGGCGTCCCACACGTTGTCGATGCCGCCCGTGTAGGAGGCGAACGGCCGCGGGTGGCCGGTGCCGTGCGGGTTGGCGGCGTCGTTGCCCGGCCGCGACGAGCGGTCGGGGGTGACGGCGGCCGGCACGTGGGCGGTCAGCTCGCCGAGCGCGGGCCGCGCCGCCGCGAGCCGGCCGTCCACGTAGAGGCGCAGGCCCTTGCCCTGGCCGTACCTGGTGCCGTCGCGGTCCCACAGGACCGTCACGTTGTGCCCGTGGTAGGGCACGTTCTCCAGCCCGAAGTGGTCCCAGCCGGCCGGGACCAGCGGGTTGACCACGACCCTGCCGTCCGCCTGCGGGCGCAGCCCGATCAGGCCGCTGATCACCAGGTCGTTGAAGGTGGAGTGGTTGTAGTGCTCGCTGTGCCCGGCGCCGTCGTAGATCCAGCGGGGCTCGTCGGGGTGGTGCGCCTCGGCCACGTAGGGGCGGCCGTTCTTGTACTGGGTGCGCGCGTAGCCCCGCAGCACCTCGTAGTAGTCGGCGGCGGTGACCACGCTCTGGTCGCGGTCGTTGAGCAGGTTGGCCATGGCGGTGAGCGTGGTCGAGGTGGAGTACGGCCAGCTCGGCCCGTTCCATCGGCAGCAGCCGCGCAGCGCGTCCCGCATGAACAGCGGGCTGCGCCGCTCGGCGGTGGTCGGCCCGTAAGGGGCCGCGAACCCCTGCGGGTCCAGCAACTGCGCCCACGCCCGCTCGGTGCCGGGCTTGGCCATGCCGAACGCCCACGGCACGAACCCGATCTGCTCCCTCGTGGACACCAGCCGCCGCTCGGGATCGAGGTCGGCGCGGGCCTTGTGGTAGTAGAAGGAGCGCTCCGGATCCCAGAGGTGGCGGTGCAGCGCGTCGCGGAGCCCGGCGGCCCGCCGCTCGAACGTCGTGGCCAGGGCCCTGTCACCGGGCTTGCCGCGCATGGCGGCGATGGCGGCGATGGCCTTGGCGTCGCCGTACTGGTAGGCGTTCAGGGTGGGACGGTAGCCGGCGCCGCCGTGGTACGGGTCGGCCGGGTCGGTCTCGTAGGAGGAGGCGGTGTACTCCATCGCGTCCCACACGGGGACCGACCAGTACAGGCCGAGCTCCTCGTCGTACTGGCCGCCCCACTTGTCGTACTGGCGGACCAGGTCGGGCAGCAGGTTCTGCACGAAGGACGCGTCGCCGGTGACCAGGTAGCGCTGGTAGGCGGCGTCGGCCGCCCACCAGGCGTACTGGTGGGCCCAGTCGTCGGTGTCCTTGTTGACGTAGTCCTCCTTCGGCTTGGGGCCGGCGCCCGGGCCCCGCAGCCAGTAGGTGAGGTAGTCGTCGATGGGGCGAGGGTCGCGCAGCCAGCGGCCCTCGTAGACGTGGTGGCCGGCGGCGGCGACGATGCCGCCGAGCGGGGCGGCGTAGCCGGGCGCGTTGTGGAACTCGGTGATGACGTGGCCGGTCGTGGTGTCGGTGTAGCGGATGTGCCGCTTGAAGGTGCTCCAGCGGTAGTAGTAGACGTCCTGGATCTCCTGGTCCGGCACGTCCAGGAACGGGATGTTGGCCTCGTACCACTCCGGCTCGGCGTAGCCCGACAGCGGCGCGCGGTGGTCGAGGAAGGACGTGCCTCTGCCGACCTCCGGGTACGCGGGCGGCGGCTGCGGGCCGGCGGCCGCGGGAGCAGGGTGGAGGGCGACCGCCGCGAACATGGCGAGCGCAACCGTCGTGCGTCTCATGGGCACCTCAGAACGTTCTCTCGGGGGGTGCAAGCCCGGTCAGGTACGGTCGCCAACTCCGACCGAATCTGACCGATTATGTCCAACTATCGACCAGGTGCGAGCGAAAGGCAAGATCCGAACCTGCGGGGCCTGGGAGGCGTACCTCATGGCAGGACGAGTTGGGGAGGTCTGCCACGTGCGTCACCGGATCATCGGCCTGAGCGCCGGGATACTGCTGTCGACGGTCTTGATCACCGGACCGGCGGGGGCGCACGGGGCTCTGGAGAGCCCTCTCAGCCGGGCGGCGGCGTGCGGCGCCGAGAACCCGAAGACGGCGAAGTCGGCGGCCTGCCGCGCGGCCGCGAAGGCGGCCGGCTCCGGTCTGCCCGGCGACTGGGACAACCTGAGGGTGGCGAACGTCGCGGGCCGCGATCGCCAGGTGATCCCCGACGGCAAGCTCTGCAGCGCCGGTATGCCGGCCTTCAAGGGCCTCGACCTGGCCCGCTCCGACTGGCCCGCCACCACGTTACGGCCGGGGGCGCGCTTCACGTTCAAGTACCGGGGCACGATCCCGCACCGGGGCACCTTCCGCTTCTACCTCACCAGGGACGGCTACGACCCCGGCAAGCCGCTGAAGTGGTCGGACCTGGAGCGCAAGCCGTTCCTCAAGGCCACCGACCCGAAGCTGGACGACGGCTCGTACGCCATCAAGGGCCGCCTGCCCACCGGCCGGGCCGGCCGCCACCTGATCTACACGATCTGGCAGAACTCCGACACGCCGGACACCTACTACTCCTGCTCGGACGTGATCTTCAGCACCCCCGCCAACAGCGGCGGCCGCCCCCTGCCCCCACCCGCGCAGTACATGTCCTCCGGGTACTCTGGCCTGCCGTGGCTGGTCGGTGTGGGGGCGCTGCTGGCCATCGCCGCGACACTGATCGTCATCGCCCTCCGGCCCGGCCGGGTGAAATAGGCGGGTGAAATAGGCGCGAAGAAGGACGCCCGCATCGGGCAATCAGCCCCGACCCTCTTCTCGGGAAAGGCGCCGGATGCATGATCCTTCTTCATACCCCGCCGTACGGCTGGCCGCGGAGCCGGACGACGCGTCGGTCATCGCGAACTCGCGAGATCAGCCGGAGTGGTTCTCGGTGATCTTCGACCGCTACTTCACCGCGATCCACCGCTACGCCGCCGCCCGGCTCGGGCCCGGCGCCGCCGACGACGTGGCCGCGGAGACGTTCCTGGCCGCGTTCGACCAGCGCGACCGCTACGACCTGACCCGCCCGGAGGCCAGGGCCTGGCTGTACGGCATCGCCACCAACCTCATCGGCCGCCACC
The DNA here is from genome assembly GCF_040654715.1 of Nonomuraea sp. NPDC050643. NCBI lineage: Bacteria > Bacillati > Actinomycetota > Actinomycetes > Streptosporangiales > Streptosporangiaceae > Nonomuraea > Nonomuraea sp. NPDC050643. Next base: position 149,635 of record NZ_JBFAIM010000017.1, read on the forward strand.
GCCGCGGCGAGCTACGCCTCTACCGGGCCCTCAGCCGCTCGGCCGCCCGCGACGACGTCGAGGGCCGCGTCGAGGGCCACGCCGACCGCGTCACCGACCGGGTGACCGCCGAGCAGCTCAGCCCCCGGCTGGCGCGCGGCCTGGAGAGCCTGTCCCGGGGCGACCGCGACGCGCTGATGCTCGTGGCCTGCGCCGACCTCAGCTACGCCGAGGTGGCCTTCGCCCTGAACATCCCGATCGGCACCGTCGGCTCCCGGGTGAACCGGGCCAGGGCGAAGCTGCGCAGGACGCTGGGCCACGCGGCGGAGGGGATCTGAGTCATGGAAGAACTGCAGGAACTGCGCCGCTATCACGACGCGCTGCCGGAGGCCGCTCCGGAGACCATCGGCGCGGCCCGCTCCCGCCTGGCGGGCCACATGCGCGGGAGCGGCCGGCACCGGACCCGCCTCCGGCCGGTGTGGGGGCTGAGCCTGGCCGGGGCCGCCGCCGCGCTGCTCGCCGTGGCCACGACGGTCGTCCCGGACGTCGCCCGGCAGACTCCGGACGTCCCGGGCGCGGCCCAGGAGACGGGCGAGGCGGGAAGACCCTCCGCCTCCGTCACCGCGCTGCGGCTGCGCCCGGTGGCGAACGCCCAGGACCTGGCCGACAACGCGGCGGTGCTGGCCTCCGGCGAGCCGGAATGGAGCGCCGAGCCCACGCAGTGGGGCTACGTGAAGAGCCTGAACGCCCGGACGCGGGTGGACGGCGGGGAGTGGCTGCGCGGCGCGCCCGAGGTGACGACCACCCGCGAGCAGTGGCGGCGGCTCGACGACAAGGCGTTCGCCACCGTGGAACAGGGCAGGCTCGAGATCCACAAGGGATCGGAGTTCGAGGTGGCCTATCCGTACCTGCTCGCCCTGCCGGCCGACGCCGATCGGTTGCTGGCCCGGGTCTACGAGAGCGTCGACACGGAGAACGCCCGCCACCGCGCCTCCTCCCTGCGGTCGGCCCAGGAGCGGGCGGAGAGCAGGGGCAAGACTCCCGAGGAGGCCAAGCGGCTGGCCGAGGAGTCGGTGCCCGAACTCACCCCCGAGCGGCGCGACAGGTGGGCGTTCCAGCTCATCGCGGCGGGCATGAGGGACGCCGCGCTGCCGCCCAGGCTCCGCGCCGCCATGTACGGCGCCATGGCGAAGATCCCGGGCGTCCGCTACGAGGCCGGGGCCTCCGACCTGCTCAAGCGCCGGGGCAGCACGCTCTATCACGTCTTGGAGGGTTATCTGCGCGACGAGATCTTCGTCGATCCGAAGACCTACGCGTACCTGGGCTACCGCACCACCGTGGTCAAGCAGCACCGGGACGGGCCGTTCGGCGTCATGAGGAAGGGCGAGATCCACAACTGGGACGCCCTGCTCGTGGCCGCCGTCGTCGACAAGGCCGGACAGCGACCAGGCTGACCCGGCGACCAGGCTGCGTCGGCGACCAGGCCGACCCGGCGATCGGGCTAGGGCGAGAGGGCGGCCCGGCGGAGCGCCTGCGCGAGGCGGGCGACCGGCTCGGGCGTGGGGCCGGGCAGCCTGGCCAGGATCAGGCGGCGCTGCTCCTGGGGGCCGCCGCGGACCGGGAGGACGCGTATCCCCTCCGGCACGGCCGGGGCGAGCATGACGGGGACCGTAGTCAAGCCGCAACCCGCGGCCACGAGGGTCAGCTTGGCCAGCCAGTCGCGGGCCGTGTGGGCGATCTCGGGCCGCTCGTCCAGGCCCGGCCAGGCGCCCATCCCCGTGCTCTCCGGGCTCGCGATCCAGCGCTGTCCGTGCAGGTCGGCGACGTCGATGTAGTCGCCGCGGGCGAGCGGGTGGGCGGCGGGCACGGCCACCCGCAGGGCGCGTTCGGTGAGGATGCGCAGGTCCAGGGCCGGCGTCTCGGCGTCGGGCGGGCGGAACGGCGGGGCCGAGCCGAGGAGCGCGAGGTCCAGGGCGCCGGCGCGCAGCGCGCGGACCAGCGCCGGCGTGCTGCCCTCCCGGGTGGTGACGGTGATCTCGGGGTGCGCGCGGCGCAGGTCGGCGAGGGCACGTGGGAGCAGGACCGCACCCGCACTGGCGAACCAGCCGAGGCGGACGGTGCCGGGTTCGCCGGGCAGACCGGCGAGCTCGCGCGCCCCCGCGTCCACCTGGTCCACGACGGCAGCGGCGCGGCGCAGCACGATCCGCCCGGCCGAGGTCAGCCGGACGCCATCGTGACGCCGCTCCAGGAGCGGGGCGCCGGCCGCGCGTTCGAGTGCCGCGATCTGCCGGGAGACGGCGGACTGTGTGTAGCCGAGCGCGGTGGCCGCCGCGGTGAGCGTGCCGTGCTCGGCCACCTCGCGGAAGACCCGCAGGGCGGTGAGCGAGGCGTCGGTGAAGGCCATGACAGTTACGCATACCATGCTTGACGAACTCTCGTTGGCCGCATGGGCGCCGCCGTTCCTAGGCTGGCCGCATGATGACACCCCGAGTCGCCCTCGTGACCGGCGCGACGCAGGGCCTGGGCCTGGCCCTGGCCGAGGGCCTGGCCCGGCGCATGAACGCCGCGGACACCGTCTACCTCACCGGCCGTGACCCCGGCAGGGTGGCCCAGGCCGCCGCCGCGGCGCCCGTGTCGGGCGCCCGCGTCAGAGGCGAGCCGTTCGACGTCGCCGACCCCGGTGCCGCCGACCGGCTGGCCGGCCTGCTCCGCGACCGGCACGGCGGCGTGGACGTCGTGTTCGGCAACGCCGTCATGCGCGTCGGCCCCGGCGACGACCCGCAAGCGATCATGGACGAGTACACCGAGGTCAACAACTTCGGCACCACCCGGCTGATGCGGGCCTTCGCCCCGCTGCTGCGCGACGGCGGGCGGCTCATCGTGGTCGCCAGCTCGCTGGGCACGCTGCACCACCTGGCCCCCGTGCTGCACGACCGGTTCGACGGGCTGACGTCGCTGGAGGAGGTGGACCGGCAGGTGGCGGCCTGGCGCGACGCGGTCAAGGACGGCAGGGCCCGCGCCGGCGCGTGGCCGGGCTTCGTCAACATCCCGTCCAAGATCGCCCAGGTCGCCGCCGTACGCGCCCTCGCCGAGCAGCGCCGCGCCGAGGACGCCCGCCGGAACGTCCTGCTCGCCGCCGTCTGCCCCGGCATGATCAACACCCCGACCTCCGCCCTGTGGTGGGACGTGTCCGGCGCCCCCTCCCCCGAGCAGGCCGCCGTGTCGCTCCTCGACCTGGCCCTGACCCCCGCCGACCCCGCGTACTACGGGCAGCTCGTCCGCTTCGGGAAGGTGCTCCCCTGGCGTCCGTGACCTCCTACGCGGTCACCAGGGACCACGCCCGGGAGCCGGGTGCGCGGATTCGACGGGGGCGCGCGCATTTTTCCGCGCGGGCGGGGAAGCAGGAGAAGTTCCAGGGGCCGGGACGTCCGTTTCGGGACGGCGTGCCGCCTCTTGATCTCTATTGTAAAGTCCGCAGCGATGCGGGCTCCGGGAGGTGACCGCGTTCGGGAAGGTGGCGTGAGTGACGGTCGGCGCTGAAACGCAGATCACTGATCTGAGCATGAGGGATCACGCTTGTCTGACGTTCGGCGAGTCAGAGGAACTGCTCGACCTCACCGCGGCATTCGTACGCGACGGCCTGGCCGAAGGGCAGCGGGTCGTCTGGCTGGCGGAGGAGCCACAGCGCAGGCTGGCCGAGCTGGGGCGGCGAGGGATCGTCGCGGGGGAGGCCACGGCCGCGGGACGGATGATCATCATGACGTGTCAGGAAGGGCTGCTGGACGGGCAGGCGTTCGCCGTCGAGCACGCGATGCGCTGGTTCCACACCGAGCTCGCCCGCTCGGCGGACGCCGGCTACCCGGGGCTGCGGGTGGCGCTGGACATGAGCTGGGCCTTACAGCCGGTGAGCGGCATCGAGCAGTTGCCCGCGTTCGAGGAGGAGATCGCCGCCACGCTGGCGGGCACCAACGCCGCGGTCCTGTGCCAGTACGACCGCGCGCGTTTCGACCCGATCACCCTGGCCTCGATCTCGGGCTTCCACACCCGCTCCGTCGCCGCGGCCACCTATCACCACGACCCGCTGCTGCGGATCTGCCGCCAGTACGCGCCGCCGGGGATCCGGCTCGCCGGGCAGTTGGACCGGACGGCGGAGAGCGCGCTCGGGCTCGCCTTGAGCGAAGCCATCCGCTTGGATGGCGACATCACGGTTAACATGGCGGAATTGTCGTTCATCGACCTGTATTGCGCTCGGATGATCATTGATGCCGCCCGTAGCCTGTCCCCTTCCCGTCTGGCCGTCCTCCGCTGCTCCCCGCCCATCAGCTCGCGGTTCCATCTGCTGGGCGCCTCGGCCGTGCCCGGGGTCGACCTGGTGACCGTCGATGGATGATCGGCGGCCGGCGGCGGCATACCGGGAGACGCAGCGGTCCCCCGGCGCCCCGGCCATCCTCGACCAGCACTTCGACCAGGGTTCCCTGTACGCGCTGCGCGCCGCGCTGGAAGCGCACGCGGTCGGCGCGGGCCTGCCCGAGGGCCGCACCGCCGACCTGGTGCTCATCGTGCACGAGCTGGCCACCAACGCCGTCCTGCACGGCTCGGGCAGGGGCCGGATGCTCATGCGGGCCGACAACGGCACGCTCGACTGCCACGTCACCGACGCGGGCGTCACCACCCGGCGGCGCGAGACCCCCGACTGGCCGTACGAGCCCGGCCACGGCCTGTGGATCGCCCGCTCCCTCAGCGACCGGTACGCCGCCACCCAGGGCCCCGGCGGCACCACCGTCAGCGTCGGATTCACGCTCCCGCCCCCCGGCCGCCCGCCGTTCGAGCTCACCCGGCACGACCAGAACGGCCGCACCACGCTGCGACTGGTGGGCGACCTCGATCAGCGCACGGCCCTCGACGTCACGGACGCCGTGCGTGCCACGTTCGCGGACGGTCCAGGCCGCCGCCTGGTCCTGGACTTAACCGGCATGACCTTCTGGGACTCCAGCGGCATCGCCGCCATCGTCATGGCCCAGCAGCACGTCAACGCCACTCCGGGCGCGTTCATGACCCTGGCCGGCCTGTCCGGCGACTTCGTGAGCCGCCTCGAATCCCTCAGCGTCGTCCCCCTCACCTACGACGACCCCTCGAAGTGAGCCGGTGGGTCCGGTGGTCGAGCACCGTGGCCGAGACGATGTGCGCGCTCAGTCCTTTCCTCTTCGCCTCCGCGGCCTCGGGCAGCCACGCGGGCGTCCGCTCGTCGAGCGGGTAGATCATGACCTCCACCTCGACCGTCCGCGCGCCGTCCGCCGGGGTGACGTCGATGTCCCAGGGCGCGCCGTCCCAGAACAGGTCCTCCGTGCGCTCCCCCACCGTCGCGGTGGCCACGTCGCCGACCAGGTCGAGGCGGAGCAGTACGCGCTCGCCCGCCGTCCCGCCCGTGGGCACCGTGATCGTGTAGCGGGCCGCGTGCGCGGCGAACGTGCCCGCATCGGGCGCCGAGGCGCGGCCTGGGACGGTGACCGGCCGGACCGGGGGCGGCGTGGCCTCGGCGGTCCGCACGACCTTCACGGGCACGTCCGCGCGGGGCCCGTCGACGTCGTGCCGCTCGAAGGACTCCCCGGTGAAGAGCTCGACGGTGGCGGGACCCGTGCTGACGGCGGCCGGCTCACCGTCCTCCAGCAGCACGACGTCGGCCTCGGAGATCGCCAGGCGCCCGTCACCGAGAGGCCAGGCCCGCCGGGCGTCGGCCGCGTCGAGGACCAGCAGCCGCAGCCACGCCCCCTCGGGCGTCTCGACCGTCAGCGGCTCCCGTGAGCCCGGCAGATCCTCCAGGATCGCCTCTCCGTCCCGCTCCAGCACCGGATGCCCGCTCACCCGCGACCCGGCCGGCAGCGACAGGTGGCCCGGCACGCCGTCCGCCTTCGTCAGGACCAGCACCGGATCCTCCCCCTCCAGCACGGTCAAGATCCCGAGCGTGGCCCAGTTGACCGTGACGCCGTGCACGCCGAGCCGGACCGGCCAGCACAGGAACCTCCCGCTGGGCAGGTCCACCGGCCGGTGCGGGAACACCACGCGCGACTCGTCGAGCGCGACGTCGAAGCGCACGTCCCGGTGGGCGGGCAGCGGCTCGTACGGCTGGTGCGTGTTGACGAAGACGAACCCCTCGCGCCCGTCCGAGCGCAGTGACCAGCGCAACGTGGTGCGGTCGCGGACGTCGAGCGCGCCGGGGATGGTGGCGTTCATGCCCGCCAGCCGGTCGCCGAACGCGGCCAGGAAGGCGTGCTGGCCGCGCAGCAGGTGGAAGCTGTCGCGGGTCTGCAGATGGGCGCCGACCGGGGCGTGGAAGTCGTAGTTGTGGGCCGGCAGGTCGTTGGGGTAGCCCGTGGTGTGGGATTCCTGCAGGCCGGGGCGGGGGTTGGTGCCTCCGGCGTACATGTAGTAGCCCTGCCAGGCCGAGCCGCTGCCGAGCTTGCACAGGGCGACGGCGGCGATGTCCGCGCCCGTGGGCCACGGGCGGCGGTGGTAGGCGGTGGCCATGCCGCCGCCCAGCTCGCAGGTGGCCGCCGGGAAGTCGGGATGCTTGGCCCCGGGGACGCCCGTGCTCCTGTCGCCGGCCAGGTCCTTGCCGATGCCCGGGTCGTCCCACTGGTGGGAGAAGTGGAAGTGGGTGCGGAAGGAGTCGTGCCAGCCGTCGGAGGTGTCCACCCAGAAGCCGTCGGTGTAGCCGCCGTACAGGGGGAAGACCTCGCCGACCGGGATGTCGGCGCTGCCCCAGGCGGTGGCCGTCCAGAGCGGGGCGTGCAGGCCGGCGTCGCGGGCCAGGCCCTTGAGGGTGACGAGGTGGTCGCGCTGGTCGTACAGCTCGTTCTCGAGCTGGATGCCGATGATCGGCCCGCCGGGCCCGCACAGCCCGCCCAGTTCCCGCCCCAGATGCCCGAACCACCGCCGCACCTCCTCCAGGTACGCCGGATCGTCGCTGCGGGCCGGAGCCACCCAGTCGGGCAGGCCGCCGTTGCGCGCCTCGCCGTGACACCACGGCCCGACCCGCACGATGACCTCCAGCCCGGTGTCCTGGCAGAGCCGGACGAACGCCGCCACGTCGAGCCCGGCGCCGAACACCGGCTCCCGGTCCTGGTGCTCCTGGTGGTGGATCCAGAAGACGTAGGTGGACACCACGCCGACCCCGCCCGCCTTCATCAGCCGCAGCGCCTCCTGCCAGCGGTGGCGGGGCAGGCGGCTGTAGTGCAGCTCGCCCGTCACGGGGATCCACCGGCGGCCGTCGCGCCAGAGAGAACGGCTGGTGAGAGCGAGGCCGGGACGCGGATCCTCGGCGCCGGCCATGGCGGGGCGGGTCTCGGGGAGATCCCAGGGGAGGTGCTGCACGGCATGGGGGGCCGGGGACGTCATGGGAGCCTTTCGGGTGAATCGATTCAACCGCCGCGCCTGAGCCCGCGCGGCGTCCGCCCATTGTCCTGCATCCGGCCCGGGACCATGCTCGTCCCGGACCGGGGCGGCCGTCTCCCCCGGGTCAAGGGGCGGCGGTCACTTCGAGGTACGGCGGGCGCGGCGGGCCCGCGCGTGGCCGTTGCCGGAGGTCTCGACGAGCGGGGTGTCCACCAGGTGCTCGACCAGGAACCAGACCTGCAGCTCGCCCGTCCGGATCACGTTGGAGACCAGCAGGTCGTTGGTGCCGTCGTCGCCCAGGTCGGCGGCGCGGCCGGCCACCTCACGAGAGCGGATGAGGATGGTCTCGTGCGCCTCGATCAGCCGGGACAGCATCGCCGGGACCTCTTCGGCGCCGTTGGGCGGGCGCGGCACGGAGGTGATCTCGGCCACGTGCCGGGGGTCGCCGACCGCGATGCCGCCCAGCGTCTGGATGCGCTCGGCCATCTCGTCCACCAGCGTGAGCTGCTCCGACGCGTGCTTGTCGAGCAGCAGGTGGAGCTGGTAGAAGGTGGGGCCGCGCATGAGCCAGTGGTGCTTCTTGTACAGCGCGTACAGGATCTGGGTGTCGGCCAGGATCAGGTTGAGGCGTTCGCAGGAGTAGGTCCTGGCCTCGTCGGACAGACCCAGCGGCCACTTACGCACGGTGCCGAACTCCTGGATCTCGGTCCCGTCCACATGCAGCCACGGCTGGCTGCTCGACTTCTTCGACGCTTTCGCGTTGCCTTTCACGGCCACGGTCTACTCCTGGTGCGCTTCATCCGGACATTCCGCCCTCGGACCTGCCCGCGCATCGCCCGGCCGAGCCCAGAGCCTGGCAAAGGTTGTGAAGGTCACCTTTGGGCGTTCGGCCGGAGCCGCTCGCTGATCGCCCCGAACGGCTGATCGGGGCGATCAGGCGAGGTCAGCGGGGGCGGCGGCCGGGAAGCATGTCGTCGTGCGGCAGCTCGGCCGCCTCCGGCATCCGCCTGGCGGGTGACACCTCCGCCCAGCGGCGCAGCGTGTCGGTGGCCGCGGCGCGATCGGCCTCCGCCAGCCGGGAGATGCTCGCGCCGTGGTTGGAGCCGGGCGCGACGTACAGGAACGAGTCGCGCCGGCTCGGGGTGAACCGCTCGGCGCTCCACGGGTCGTTCTCGCCGTAGACGAACAGCATCCGCTCCGACCTGGTACGGACCCAGTGGTCCACGTCGAGCATCGGCCGCGGGTCGTGCCGGGAGCGGAGCTCGGCGGGGAGCAGCCCGTTGGGCTCGTAGAGGCCGCGGTAGCGGGTCAGGCCGCGCAGGTGCCGGAACGACAGGGAGGCCCACCCGAGCTGGGTGCCCGCCTGGTAGTAGTACGGCAGGTAGTAGTCGAGGCCCTGGTCGGTGTAGAAGCCGAAGAAGGTGACGTTGTCGATCCAGGCGTACAGTTCGGCGTCCGTGGCGGTCGCCGGGGGCACCGAGGCGCAGTCGGCGGCGGACAGGTACTGCCAGAACGCCCATGCCGTGTCGAGGATCGTCAGCTCGAACGACCGGTCCGCGGTGCCGAGCGTCCTGGTGAAGGTGTAGCCGTTGCGCGCGGCGTCCTGCTCCAGGAGCGCGACCATCCGGTCCCGCCGCTTGAGTGCCTCACGCTGCACGTTCTCCAGCGCGGTACGGCAGGCGGCGTCGCCGACGCGGGCGAAGAACGTGTCGTACTCGCGGTCCAGGGGGTTGACCCGGTCGTTGGGGGCGACATAGGCGACCACCCCGTCCACGTCGCCGGGGTAGAAGCGCCGGTGGTAGACGGAGGTCATGCCGCCCTTGCTCGCGCCGGTCTGGATCCACCTGCCCGAGTAGATCGTCTTGAGCGCCCGCACGATGCGGTGCTCGTCCGTGGCCTCCTGCCAGATGGTCAGGTCGTCCCAGTCGGCCGAGGACGGGCGTGAGGAGCGGAAGAAGCGGTGCTCGACGGAGACCTGGTTGCCGTCGAGCAACTGCGTCGGCTCCGTACGCGAGGGGCCGGGGTTCACGGGCAGCCCGTACCCGCCCGTGAAGAGGACGACGGGCGAGTCGGCGGAGCGGTGCAGCAGGGTGAGCCGTTGCTGGAAGGTCCCCTTGCCGGGCCTCCTGTGGTCGACCGGCTGCGTGTAGGTGAGGTTGAAGAACCGGTAGCCGGTCGGCTGGGTCTCCGACACGACGGTCAGGCCGGGGACGGCCTTGAGCCGGTCGAGCAGGTCGTCCTGCGGAGCCGTCCGGGCGGCGGCGGGGGATGTGCAGAGGGTGAGGGCCGTCGCGACGGCCATCGAGGCCGCCAGCGCGGCCAGGAACCGGGATCGCACGGTTTGCGTCTCCTTGGCGGGGGGTCGTATCGCCCGACGCTATACCGATCATTCCCGGCCGAACAGGTTACCCGGAGCCTCGCGCCCTTCCCGTGATCCGCGGGTAGGGGAAGGGGGCGAGGTAATCATGGACTATGGCCGCCCCCGGCTGGGGACGTCGAGCTGCCTGCTCGGTGAACCGGTCCGGCACAACGGCAACCACAGCCGGGCCCGGTTTCTCACCGACGCGCTGGCGCCTTTCGTGGACTGGGTGACGATCTGCCCCGAGGTGGAGATCGGCCTCGGGACGCCGCGCGAGTCGCTGCGCCTGGAACGCTCGGATGACGGCCCGCGGCTCATGACCCGCCGCACGCGCCAGGACCTCACCTCCGCGATGACGGCGCTGGCCGCCCACCGGGCCGCGTCCCTGGACGTCGACGGATACGTGTTCAAGGCCAAGAGCCCGAGCTGCGGCATCCACGGCATCCCTCTCTACGCCGGGGACTGCGCCGTGAGCCGGAACAACCGCGGCCTGTTCGCCGGCGCCGTGATCGAGGCGCATCCGCTGCTGCCCGTCGAGGACGAGGGCCGGCTGAACGACGCCGTCCTGCGCGAGGCGTTCACCGAGCGGGTCTTCGCCCACGCGCGGCTGCGGGCCTTCACCCGGGAGCCATGGCGGCCCCGCGACCTGGTGACCTTCCACTCGCGGCACAAGATGCAGTTGCTGGCGCACTCCCCCGAGGGCTTCCGCGAGCTGGGCCGGCTGGTGGCGCGGGCGGGCATCCTCGACCCGACCGAGCTGATCGACGCCTACTGCGCCGCGTTCCGCGCGGCGATGGCCGCCAAGGTCTCGGTCGGCCGCAACGTCAACGTGCTGCACCACTGCCTCGGCATGGTGAGCGACCTGCTCGACCCGGCCCGCCGGGCCGACCTGGCCGGGGTCATCGCCGCCTACCAGCGGCGCGAGGTGCCGCTCAGCGTGCCGCTGACGCTGCTGCGCCACCACGCCCGGGGCGAGGCGGCCACGTACGTGGAGGGGCAGACGTATTTCGCGCCGTATCCGGAGCAGCTCGCCCTGCGCAACCACGTGACCGCGTGAGACGGCCCGGCGGGGTCAGGGCGACGCGGGGGCCGGCAGGCCGAGTGCGCCGAGGTCGATCCGCAGGTCGGCGCGGTCGCGGGTGGCGCGGATGAGGGCGGCGTTGGGCTCGTCGACCTCGGCGACCCAGCGGGTGGCGTGGCCCGGGGACTTGCCGAAGTGGACGTGCCGCCGGACCAGGCGCTCCAGGCGGACGCGGTCGTCCAGGTCGGCGTACCAGACCTCGGTCATGGCCGCGCGCACCTGCGGCCAGGCGCCGTCACCTGCGAGCAGGTAGTTGCCCTCGCTGACCACGACCCGCGCGAGCGGCGGCACCGCGATGGCGCCGGCGATCGGCTGCTCGATCTCGCGGTCGAAGGACGGGGCGTAGACGACGTTGCCGGTCTCGGAACGGACGCGGCGCAGCAGGGCCAGGTAGCCGTGGGCGTCGAAGGTGTCCATGGCGCCCTTGCGGCCCAGCCGTCCGAGGCCCTCGAGCGCGACGTCGGCCAGGTGGAAGCCGTCCATCGGCACCCAGACGGCGGGCAGCCCCGACGCGGTCAGCCGGTCGGCCAGCCACCCGGCCAGCGTCGACTTGCCCGCGCCCGGGCAGCCGGCGATGCCGATCAGCACCCGCTCCCCGGAGGCGGCCAGATCACGGACGCGGTCGGTCAGCCACGCTCCGGTGTGCGGCGCCATCGCCCGGCGCTCCGCCGCACCGCTCATCGGACGGCGCCCCGGCCGTCGGCGTGCACGAACATGTGGTCCTTTCCGAGGCCGTCAGAGGAGGGTGAGCGCGTCGCCGCGGCGCTCGCGCAGGGCGGCGACGACCTTCGCGATCGGGCCGCCGCGCGCGCTCGCGGGCCACACGACGCCGAGCCGGAAATGGAGGTCGGGGTCGTCCAGCGGCACCAGGACGAGGCCGATCTCGCCGAGGATGCGCCCGGCGAAGGTGCTGGGGGTGAACAACGACAGGGCGCGCGAGTGGGTGATGTGCGCCGCGATCTGGACCACGTCGTTGTGCGGCAGCTCCCGGATCCGGGTGACGCCGCCGGCGCGCAGGTGCTCGCGCAGCCCTTTCATCACCAGCGGGTGCACCTTGGGCGAGGTGAGCAGCATCTGCCGGTCGGCGATCTCCGGGAGCGTGAGCCGGGGCCGGCCGGCGAGCGGGTCGTCGGCGCGCATGACGACGGCGAAGCGGTATTCGGCCAGGGCCAGGCTGCGCAGGTCGGGGTCGTCCACGGGCAGGTGGACGACGGCGAGGTCGAGCTTGCGCGCTCCGAGCAGGGCGAGCAGCCCCGCCGACGGCTCCAGGGTGAGCGGCAGCTCGATCCCGGGGCTCACCTGGGCGAACGTGTCGAGCACCTCGTCCAGCACCTGGGTGGGGGCGAGCGGGGTGGCGCCCACCCGCACGGACGTGGGGGCGGAGGCCGGGCCCGCCGCCACGTCCGCCAGCGCGTCGAACCTGGTCAAGACGTCACGGGCGGGCTCCAGGAAGGCGAGCCCGAAGGCGGTCAGCCCGACCTCGTGGTAGCGGCGGTCGAACAGGTCTCCGCCCAGCTCCTTCTCCAGCTCCCTGATCCGGCGGCTGAGCGGTGAGGACGTCACGTGCAACCGCTCGGCGGCGCGGCCGAAATGCAGCTCCTCGGCCACCGCGACGAAATACCGCAGTTGCTGGATGTCCATGCCGCTCAGCGTAACGGCGGCGCGGCCTCACCCGTCGTTCAGGCGACCGGGCGGAACACCGGGACCGCCTCGCCTCCCTCGGGCCGCTCGAACGCGACCCGCACCGGCAGCCCGCCGCGCACGTCCTCGGGCGCGATCTCGGTGAGCCGGGCCTGCACCCACGGCCCCTCGTCGAGCTCGACGATCGCGACCACGACAAGCGGCGCGCCCTTGGCGTGGACGACGGACCAGCTCTCCACCCGCCCCGTCCCGGCGGCGGGCGTCCAGGACGGATCGGGCGCGCAGCAGTCAGGGCAGGTGCGCGTCTGGGGCGCGGCGTGCCGGCCGCACGCGTCGCAGCGCCGGATCAGCAGCTCACCGCGCTCGGTGCCGTCGAAGAACTCGGCGGTGGCCGCGTCGCGGTGAACGATTCCCACGGGCATCGGCATGCTCCTATCGCGCGTGCGGGCTGAGGATGAGGGTGGAGTGGTGGTCGAGCACGCCGCCGTTGCCGCTGACCAGCACCATGTCGTTGCGCGGCGCCTGCCGGTCCCCGCCCTGGCCGCGGGCCTGGATGACGGCCTCCGACAACGGGGTCATGCCCCACATGTAGTACGCGGAGAGCTGGCCGCCCCCGGTGTTGACCGCCAGGCCGCCCTCCGGCCCGAGCACGCCGCTGGCGGCGAAGGGACCGCCCTCGCCCTTGGGGCAGAAGCCGTAGTCCTCCAGGGAGATGAGCGCGGTGTAGGTGTAGCAGTCGTACAGCTCGGCGACGTCGATGTCGGCGATCGTGATCCCGGCCATCTTCAGCGCCGTGGGGCCCGACAGGGCGGCGCCGCTGACCAGGCCGTACTCGCTGTCCCTGCCCATGACGTACCCGGGGTGGGCCTGTCCCCAGCCGCGGATGTGCACGGCGGGCTGGGCCAGGTCGGCGGCCCGCTCGGCGGAGGTCACCAGGACGGCGACGCCGCCGTTGCTGACCAGGCAGCAGTCGAGCAGGTGGAAGGGCTCGGCGATCCACCGGGAGTTCTGGTGGTCCTCAAGCGTGATGGGGTCGCGCATCTGGGCCAGGGGGTTCCTGACCGCCCATGCGCGCTGGGCGACGGCGATGTGGCCGAGTTGCTCGCTCGTGGTGCCGTACGTGCGCATGTGCCTGCGGGCGGCCAGGGCGTACATGGTGTTGGCGCTGGAGATGCCCGAGGCGGCGGCCAGTCCCTGCCAGCCGGCCGGTGGGCCGCCCGCGCCCGCGTAGGCGGCGCCGCCGCCCGTGCTCCTGTCCTTGAGGGGGGCGTCGGCGAAGACGCAGGCCACGACGTCGGCCATGCCGGAGGAGACGGCCATGGCGGCGTACTGGACCATGGCCCCCGCCGACGAGCCGTACGCCTGCACCTCCGACAGCAGCCGCAGGTGGCGCAGCCCGAGGTCGCGCTGGAGGCTCAGGCCGACGTCGCCGCTGATGCCGGCGTTGGTCAGCAGCCCGTCCACGTCGTACGGCTCCAGCCCGGCGTCGGCGACGGCCCGCCGCACCGCGTCGGCGGCGAACTCGGCGGCGGTGCGGCCGTAGACCTTGCCCATCTCCGTGATGCCGAGACCGGCGATGACGGCGTTCATCGGCCCTCCCAGACGGGGGCGCGCTTCTCGGCGAAGGCGCGCGGACCTTCCTTGGCGTCGGCGGAGCGCATGATGGCGGCCGTCTCGGCGGCGGTCCGCTCCCAGGCGGCCTGTTCCGAGGGGATCGAGCCGCCGGCGATGCCGCGCGCGATCCGCTTGCTGGCCTGCACGGACAGAGGCGCGTTCGCGCTGATCACCTCGGCCAGGGCGAACGCGGTGGTCAGCAGCTCGGCCCGCGGCACGACCCGGTTGACCAGCCCGATCCGCAGCGCGTCGGCGGCGCTCACCGGCTCCCCGGTCAGGAGCAGCTCCATCGCCACCTTGGTGGGCAGGTGCGCGGCCAGCCGGAACGCGCCGCCCGCGCCCGCGATGATGCCGCGCTTCACCTCCGGCAGCCCGAACGCGGCGCTCTCCGCGGCCACCACCAGGTCGGCCCACAGGGCGATCTCGGTGCCGCCGCCGAGCGCGAACCCGTTGACGGCCGCGATCACCGGCTTGGCGATGGGATGCGTCACGCAGCCGGCGAAGCCCCAGTGCGGTTCGACCCCTTCGGTGGTGAACTCCCCGCGGGCCACCTCCTTGAGGTCGGCTCCGGCGCAGAACGCCTTGTCGCCCGCCCCGGTCAGCACCACGGCGCGGACGGAGGCGTCCGCGTCGGCCTCGTCCAGGGCCTGTCCGACGGCCCTGGTGAGCGCGGCGTTCACCGCGTTGCGCGCCTCGGGCCGGTTCAAGGTGATCAGCATGATGTGGTCGCGGCGCTCGACGAGCGCGGCAGGCTCACCCATGGTCAGTTCCTCTCCATCGTCGTCTCCTCCAGCACGCCCCTGTCGATGAGCGCCTGGGTCTCGATCTCGGCCAGGCCGAGCAGCCTGGCCGCCACCACCCGGGTGTGCTCCCCCGCCAGCGGGGCCGGGCGCAGCTCGGGCTCGGCGATCCGGCGGAAGGCCGCCGGGCCGTTCTCGGTGCGCAGCGGGTGCCCGATGTGCGGATGACGCATCTCGCGCAGGAATCCCCGGGCGGTGAGCTGGGGGTCGTCGAGGTACTCGATGACGCGCCGCATCATCCCGGCGGGCACGCCGGCCGCCTGCAGCCGCTCCATGCACGCGCGTGGCGGCGTGAGCGTCGTCCACGCGGTCACGGCGGCGTCCACGAGCGCGCGGTGCTCGCGGCGGCCCGCGGCGGTGGCCAGCCGGGGGTCGGCGAGCAGGTCGGCGCGGCCGATGACCGCGCACAGGCTCCGCCACTGCGCGTCGTCCTGGACGTCCACCACGCACCACTCGTCGTCGCCCGCGCACGGGTAGACCCCTTGGGGCGCGTCCCACTCGCCGCTGTTGCCGTGGGCGGTGAACGTGCCGGGCTCCAGCGACTCGCGCAGCAGGCTCGTGGAGAGCTGGGTCAGGATCGTCTCGGCCTGGGAGACGCTGACGGTGCCGCCCCTGCCGGTACGCCGCCGAGCGATCAGTGCGGACAGCACGGCGACGGCCCCGACGCGGGCGGCGACGTGGTCGGGATAGATCGTGATGGCGTCGCAGAACCCGTCCTCGACGCCGGTGTCACGCCAGAGCCCGGTCAGCCCCGTGGAGGCGCGGACGAGGGGGCCGTATCCCATGCGCCGGCTCCACGGGCCCGTCGAGCCGAGCGCGCTGCTGTCGGCCATGACGACGCGCGGGTTCAGCGCGCCGATGACGTCGTGGCCCAGGCCCAGGGACTCCAGCGTGCCGGGCTTGAAGTTGGACAGGATGACGTCGCAGTCCGCGGCCAGGCGTTTGAAGAGCTCCAGTCCTTCGGGCGAGCGGAGGTCGATCCCGGCGCTGAGCTTGTTGCGGTGGCCCCAGGCGAAGCCGGCGGTGATGACCTCGCCGCCCAGCGACTGGCGGCTGCCGTCCGGGTACGCCCGGCTCTCGATCTTGATGACCTCGGCGCCCTGGTCCGCCAGCAGCCTCCCCAGCTCGGCGCCGACGACGATGACGCCCAGGTCCAGCACGCGCAGCCCTTCCAGCGGCCGGCGGGGGCCCGGCTCCGGCACGGGGGCCGGCACCGCTGCCGGGCTCGGCTTCGGCGCGGCGGCCCGCGCGCGGGCCTGCTCGGCGGACACCTCGGCGTCGTGCTCGCCCACCTCGGGGGCGCGGTGGCGGATTCCGGCCCGCGCGCCGTCCACCTCGACGTACCCGGACGGCAGGCGGCCGGTCAGCCCGGGGGCGATCTCGGCGTCGACCAGGCCCTCGCGGGCGGCGAAGTGCGGGCCGGCCAGCACGTCGCCCGGCTCGAGGAGCGCCGCGATGGGGACCCCGCGCTCCTGTCCCTGGGCCACGAGCTCGTCCCGGGTGCGGTGCCTGAACAGCTCGCCGATCAGGGCGTGCAGCCGGTCGGACGCGCCGTAGCGGCCGGCCAGGGTGTCGTAGGCGGAGTCGGCGAACTCCTCGGGCTCGCCCAGCCAGCCGAACATGCCCCGCCACTGCCGCCTGGCCAGCACGCAGATCCGTACGTGCCCGTCGGCGCATGGGAAGATCGGATACAGGTTGCCCGCGTGGGGCCGGCCGCGCGGCAGGTCGGTGGCCGGCACGCCGCCGGTCGCCGAGCCGCCGATGCCGAACCCGGGGTCCAGGGCCTGGGCGGTCAGCTCGTGCACGGAGCAGTCGACGTGGTCGCCGAGCCCGGTGTCGAGCCGGTTCAGGTAGGCCAGCAGGCCCGCGTACGCCGCCTGGACGGCCGCCGACTCGTACGCGAGCGGCCCGGGCGGCAGCACCGGCGCGCGCCCGGGAATGCCCGACCGCGACAGCACCCCGCCGAGCGCCAGGTGCGTCCAGTCGGTGCCGGCCCAGTCCCGGTAGGGGCCCGTCTGCCCGAAGTCGGTGATCGAGACGACGACGAGCGCCGGATTGGCCGCCAGGAGCGCGTCCGCGCCGAGGCCGAGCGCCGCCATGACGCCGGGCCGCTCGGTCTCGATGAGGAGGTCGGCACCGGCGGCCAGGCCGAGGAGCCGGTCACGGCCGGCCGGATCGCGCAGGTCCAGGGTGATGCCGCGCTTGTTGGCGTTGTGCGTGGCGAAGTACAGGCTGACGCCGTCGTGGACCGGCTCCCGCCGCCGTGTCGGCGCGCCGCCCGGAGGCTCGACGCGGATGACGTCGGCTCCGAGGTCGGCCAGGAACCGGCCGCACATCTCGGCCTTGCCGTCGGCCAGATCGATGACGCGCAGGCCGGTGAGGGGGAGGTCCCCGGGTGCGGGCATGGCGAGATCACCCCACTGTAGGAAAGGGCTGGAGGAAAGGGCTGTGTGAAGGACGCCGGCAGACGACCTGTCCTGGGCGGCGCCGCCGGACGCGGCCGGCGGATTTCCTGACGATGTCACGCGGATTCCGGTCTGCAAACGTCCGATACGGCAACGTGGCACGCGTCCGGATCCGCAACGTGCCTGTTGACGCGGGGTGACCGGCCGTCCCAGACTCCCGCTCATGGACGTACAGCAGCTCCGGTGTTTCCTCGCGGTGGCCGAGGAGCTCCACTTCGGGCGGGCCGCGGAGCGGCTTCACCTGACCCCGTCACCGGTCAGCCGCGCCGTCCGGGAGCTCGAGCGGGAGCTCGGGGCCGAGCTGTTCGTACGCCGCTACCACCAGGTGGAGCTCACCGCCGGCGGCACCGCCCTGGTCGGCCGGGTACGCGACATCCTGCGGCAGCTCGACGGCCTGAAGGAGGCGCTCGACGAGGCGTCCGGCACCCGCGTGGTGCGCGTGGGCGGGACCCACCTGTGCCCGCCGGCCGTGATGGACCGCTTCCTGCTGGTCGCCGAGGAGAGGTTCCCCGCCCACCAGATCGCGGCGACGATGGCGCCGTCGGCCGAGCTGCTGCCGGCCCTGGAGCGCGGCGAGCTCGACGCCGCCCTCGTCCATCTGCCGTTGGACCGCTCCGATCTCGACGCCCTCGTGGTGGCCCGCTACCGCTTCTCCGCGGCGATGCGGGCCGACGACCCCCTGGCCACGGCCTCCGAGCTGCGGTTGCGGGATCTCACGCACCGCACGCTGACCGTCGGCCCGCCCTCGCCCCAGCCCCTGGCGATGAACCGGCTGCACCGGCGGCTGAGGGACGCCGGGATCACCTCGTTCCACGAGATGCCGGGCCACGACGCGGTCATGCTGGCCAGCCACGTCCGCCTCAGCCACGGCCTCACCCTGACGCTCGACCCGCGCAACGGCGGCAGCGCGCGGGTCTTCGACGATCCGGCCTTCGCCGTCGTCCCGCTGCGCGACGATCTGGAGTTCCTGCTCGGTGTGGCCTGGTGCCGCTCCCGGGCCGGGCAGGACGAGGTCGTCCGGGGGCTGATCCAGGCCGTACGCCAGGAGTGGGCGGCCGGCACCCTGACCCTCTGACGGGCCCGCACATTGCGTTTTCGCGCATGTGCACGTGCGCCAAACCGCGATGGTCACCGGCGTCGGCGGCTGTTTACCGTTCCAGACACATCACCGCCCGTGAGCTCCGTCACAGCCGCCCGCCCCTCATGCCCCGGATCCGGCACACGTGCGCCTCCGGCTCATGCCGTTCCCACCGAACTCGAAGGAGGCCGCGATGTCCTCGACACCGGTCGACTCGCCCATCCCCGACGGCGCCGTCCCGCCGGCCGCAGGCCACGACGTCGACGCCCGCATCGACGCGATGCCGAAGGTCGGGCTCAGCAACGCGGCCTGGACCGCCCTCATGCTCTGCTTCTTCTTCGCCAACTACGACATCTCCGTCCTGACGATCACCCTGCCGTCCATGCGGGACGCGTTCGGGCTGACCGGCGCCGAGCTGGGCTACCCGGTCACCTGGAACCTCGTGGGCTACTGCATCGGCGCCTACGCGTTCGGGCACGTCGCCGACCGGCACGGCCGGCAGCGCGGGCTCGCGCTGACGATCCTGGCCCTCGGCCTCGGCGGGCTGCTCACCGCGTTCTCCTGGGACGTGTGGTCGCTGACCTTCTTCCGCTTCCTGACCGGCTGCGGCATGGGGGCGGTGCTGGCGCTGTGCTCGGCCTACATCGGCGAGTTGGCGCCGAAGAACCAGCGCGGCGGCTACCTGTCGCGCCTCTACCTGGTGGGCACGGTGCTGCTCCTGGTGGTGGGGTTCGCGTCGCTGCCGGTCCTCGCCGCCTCCTCCGACGGCTGGCGCTATCTCCTGGGCTTCGGCGGTCTGGTGCTCCTGGTGCTGCCGCTGGTGGGCAGGCACGCGCTGGTGGAGTCGCCGCGCTGGCTCGTCACCAGGGGACGCGGGCAGGAGGCGGACCGGATCGTGCGCGAGATGGAGTCTCGTGTCGGCCTGCCGGAGGGCGGTGCCGTGCCGGCCGCCGCGCGCACCGCCGCGCCGCCGGACGCGCCTGAGGCGTCGGTGCCCGCCCGTGCCCTGTTCAGGGCGCCGTACCTGAACCGCATGCTCATCGTGCTCGGCTTCTGGTTCATCTTCTACATCGCGATGTACGGCTACGCGAGCTACCTTCCGCTCATCCTCGAGGGCATCGGCATCTCCACCTCGGACGCGATCCTGGTCACCGTCCTGAGCCGGGTCATGCCGCTGATCTCCGTCGTCGCGGCCGTGCTGCTGGTGGAGCGCATGGAACGGCGGACCATGGTCGTCATCGGCACGCTGGTGTTCGCGGCGTCCCTGCTGCTCATCACCCTGAACCTGGGCGAGGCGGCGGCCACCGCGGGCGCCCTGTTCAGCTCGTTCGGCATCGCCTTCATGGCCACCCCGGCCTACACCTACACCGCCGAGGTGTTCCCGACCCGGGCGCGGGGCACCGCCTCGGCCATCGCGGACGGGGTCGGGCATCTGGGCGGCGCGGTCACGCCGTTCGTGGTGCTGCCGATCCTGACCTCGTTCGGGGCGCGGCCGGCCTCGTTCGTGATGGTGGCCCTGCTCGTGGTCGCCGCCGGCATCATCCGCCTCGGCGTACGCACCCGGGATCGCGCGCTGACGGACATCGCCGCCTGAGCCCGGCCTTGGGGAGGGCCGCCCGGGGGACACGGGCGGCCCTCCCTTCCTGGCGGGTCAGGCTCCGATGCCGGCCTGCGGTCCCGCGTACGTCCGCAGCAGGGACGGCACGTCGGCGGCCGGGTCGAGTGCGTAGGAGTAGAACGAGCCCGGGGTGAACGCCGAGCCGCCCGTCTCCTGCTGCCCGGTGCAGCCGGTGCAGATGCTGCCGCTCTGGCGGAGCTGGGCGGCGTCGTCGCGGTAGTAGGGGTCCTTGACGTTCTGGTAGTAGCTGTTCTCGATCACCATCTTCGTGGCGCCGCGCGAGTAGTTGCCGTAGCCGGTGACGTTCTGCAGGTAGTTGTTGTACAGGTGGGCGTAGGCGACGTTGTCGGTGCTCGGGTTGCGGGAATTGTTGTCGCGGATCCAGTTGTGGTGGATCGTCATCCGGGCCGTGACGTTCTCGGTCCAGCCGATGCCGAACGACTTGTTGTTCTCGGCCAGGACGTTCCAGGACACGGTGAGGTGGCTGGTGTCCTTGCGGCTGTCGATCAGGCCGTCGTTCATGCGCATGATCGCGTTGTGGTCGATCCAGACGTGGTGGGCGGTGTCCATCTGGATGCCGTCGTAGTCGTAGGCGTCGTCGCCGGGGTCGTCGTCGGCCATGCGGGTGTCGCGGATGGTCAGGTTGCGGATGATGACGTTGCTCACGCCGGCGGCGAGGAAGAAGCCGCCGTTGACGATGTGCCCCCTCGTGCCGACGCCGACGATCGTCTTGTTGGAGGCGACCCTGATCTCGGTGCCGTACGGCGTGACGGTGATCGTGCCGTTGACCTTGATGACGTAGGGGGTGGCGGCGGTGGCGTACCTGACCAGGTCGGCGTAGGTGGTCACGGTGACCGTGGGGCCGGCCGCGCCGCCGGTGGTGGTGGACAGGCCGCTGCCGCTGGTGGCGGCGAACCCGTCGGCGGTGTCCGGCCAGGTGCGCCCGCCGCCGCTGCCCGGCGCGGAGAACAGCCACTGCTTGTTGGTGTTGGCCGTGCAGGTCTCCTGGATGATCGCGGCCCCCGAGCTGGTCGAGGCGCCCTCATCGCTCAGGCACAACCCGCTGGCCACATTGACCACCTGGTAGGTGCCGCTGCCCGAGGCCACGAACCGCCAGTGCTGGTTCACCTTGGTGCCATCACCACAACCCCACTGCTGCAACCGCAACCCAGAGGTCGCCGCCCCGTTCGGCACGTCGAGACACCGCCCGCTGTTCACGTTCCGCACCGTGTAGATCCCCGACCCGGCCGACACGAGCGAGAACTGCTGCCAGGAAGCCCCCGAACAGCCCCACTGCTGCATCAACGCGCCGTTGTCCACCGAGCCGCCCACCACGTCCAGGCACATACCACTCCTGGCCACCTTGAGCTGATAGACACCGCCCGCCACCGGGGTGTCCGCCCGGACGGGCGCGGACACGAGCCCGAGCGCGGCCAGGACGGCGGCGACGACGAGAGCCGCGCGAGCGCGGACGTTCAAGACACGCATGGTCATCCTCCGGAAGGGGTCAGCCAATGGGGTTCCAGCCGTCGGACCCGGCGAGATAGCGCTGCGGGGTGTAGGTGGCGGCCTGGGCGTCGCCGAGCTGCGGCCGGTTGGAGTTGGTCCCGGCGCCCGCGCCGGTGTTGCGGTACTCGAGGAAGCGGGCGTTCCTCCAGGAGTTGGCGGACATGTCGGTCCACGGCTGTGAGGTGTTGATCACCGAGCCCAGCGTGGACTCGCGGTAGAGCACCTGGGCGTCGGGACGCCACGGGCGGCCCAGGGTGGTGGTGCCGGCCGAGGCGGCTCCGGAGATCCTGGACCGGTAGAACAGGAAGCCGTACGTCTTGGCGGCGTCGGTGCTCGCGGCCGTGATCGGGCCGCCGGTGCTGCGCTTCTCGTAGATGTCGCAGTTGTCGAGGACGATGGTGCCGCCGCCGAAGATGAAGTCGACGGTGCCCTCGACGTACGAGTTCGACACGTACGCCCGTGCCGCGTTGTTGACCAGGAACGTGTCCTGGTCGCCGAGCAGGCGCACATTGGTCAGCCGGGCCCGGTCGGCGTTCAGGTTGAGGGCGACCGCCTGGTGGCCGGTGAGGTTCGGGTCCTCGTTGAAGTCGTTGGAGATCGTCAGGTTGGTGGCGACGAAGTCATGGCCGTCGACGAACATGGTCGCGCTGCCGGACGTCCCGTACTCGCCCGCGTGGTGGTTGTTAACGATAACAGTCTGCGCCGCCGAAGATCCGAGACCTTGGAACGTGACGTGGGGTTTGGTCGAGGGCACCCGGACGATCTCCCGGTACGTCCCCGGCGCGATGGTGATCGTGACCCGGCTCGCGTTCCCGGCCGGCACGGCGTCGACGGCCGCCTGAACCGTCCGGTACGTGCCGCTGCCGTCCGCCGCCACCGTGGGCCTGCCGCTCGACGACAAGGGCGCGAACAGCCACTGCTTGTTGGTGTTGGCCGTGCAGGTCTCCTGGATGATCGCGGCCCCCGAGCTGGTCGAGGCGCCCTCATCGCTCAGGCACAACCCGCTGGCCACATTGACCACCTGGTAGGTGCCGCTGCCCGAGGCCACGAACCGCCAGTGCTGGTTCACCTTGGTCCCGTCACCACAACCCCACTGCTGCAACCGCAACCCAGAGGTCGCCGCCCCGTTCGGCACGTCGAGACACCGCCCGCTGTTCACGTTCCGCACCGTGTAGATCCCCGACCCGGCCGACACGAGCGAGAACTGCTGCCAGGAAGCCCCCGAACAGCCCCACTGCTGCATCAGCGCACCGTTGTCCACCGAGCCGCCCACCACGTCCAGACACATACCACTCCTGGCCACCTTGAGCTGATAGACACCGCCCGCCACCGGGGTGTCCGCCCGGGCGGCCGACGGCACCATCAGGACGGTCGCCGTGGCCGCGAGCATGGCGGCGCCCGCGAGTTTGCGCACGAACATTTCGCGCCCTCCTTCCTCGTCGCCACTGAGAAAGAGGCACGCGCCCTATATATGTCAACCCAAGAAACTAAATGCGGCGGAAAACCTGAGGTCGCCTCTGAAACTTTCACACCAGCGTGGTGCCCGGCCGGCACGACCCCTATGAGGCTCCGTCGCGGGCGGCCCCGCGAAAATTTCGAGATTGTGGAAATCGTTCCTGCTCAGGCTGTTTCCAGGGGTTCTCACACCGTTGACGACGCGTTCGTGCTGACGCACCGTTTCGTGCAACCCCTCAGTCAGGAGCCCCTAAATGCCACCCCGACGCACGTCGCCGCCGGCGGAGGCGCGTTTGTCGGTGCCCTCCCCTACTGTCGCCGCCATGACCGCCGCCACGACCGCCGCCACGACCGCCGCCACGACCGCCACCACGACCGCCACCACGACCGCCACCACGACCGCCACCACGACCGCCACCACGACCGCCACCACGACCGCCACCACGACCGCCACCACGACCGGCACCACGACCGGCACCACGAGCGCCTGGGACGCCATCCGCGCCGCCATCGACGCCGAAGACGTCGCCGCCGTCGCGACCCTGATGATCGGTTACGACGACGCTCAACGCCGCGAGGTGGCGCGCGAGTTACCCGGATACCTGCCGATCGCCCAGCAGGCCGGGGCCCGCCGCGACCAGGAGCTCACGGAGCGGAACCATGCCCGATGGCACGAGCTCGCGCTCAGGGCCAAGGAGCTCGACCGCTCCGTCTACGAACTGCCGGAGGCCATCACGCTGCTGAACCAGCATTCGCCCCTGGGGAGCCTCTGGATGGAGCCGATGCGCGTGGCGGGAGCCGGTGCCATCGCGGGCGCCGCGGCCGTCGTGGCCTGGCTCAACAAGCGCGATCTCGAGCGCTCCTGGACGCCGCGCCACGCCGACGACGTCCCGGCCATCCTCGAGGTCGTCGCGGCGCGACCCGTCGCCTGGCAGCAGGACCTCGCCGTGCGCCTGGCGCTGCGGCTGCGCGGCGCCCGCCCCCGGACGGGCGACCGGCGGGCGCGGCTGGCGCTGGAGCTGCTGCGCGCGACCGGGGCCGAGCCGCCCGAGCACGACCCGCTCACCCTCGCGTGGGTGGTCGCCACCCCTCTCGGCGACCTGGCCGGCGATCCCTTGCTGGACGTCATGCTGCCGCGGCTGTTCGAGGCGGAGGGGGCCGGCCGGCTGCTGCGCGACGACCGGGGCCTGCCCGCCACGCTCGGCAAGCTGGCCGCCAAGGGGCGCGTACGGCGGGCGGCCCTGCTCGACGGCTGCCGCACCCGGTTCCTGCGCGGCGGCCAGGCCGCCGACCTGCGCTTCTTCGTACGCCTGCACGACCTGCTCGACCCGGCCCCCGAGGAGGTCACGCCGCATGCCGGCGACTACATGGCCCTGCTCGCGCACGGCCCGGCCAACGTCGCCGACCTGGCGCTGCGGCAGGTGCGCGCGCTGAAGCTCACGCCCCCGGCGGAGGCCGTCGAGGGCCTGCTCTACCGCGGTGAGGGCAGGCTCGTACGCGCCGGGCTGGCCCTGCTCGACCGCATGCTCAAGGCCCCCGGTTGCGACGTCGACGCCTACGCGCCCGCGCTGGCCGCCGCGCTGCTCTGCGAGTCGGCCGAGGCCCGGCAGCGGGCGGTGAGGCTGACGATCAGGCACGCCAGGCGCTTCAGCCCGCTGGGGGCCGAGACGATCAGGGAGACCGTGGCGATGCTGCCTCCCGGCGACGGCACCGAGCTGGCCGGGGTGTTCGGCGGGGAGGCGGTGCCCGCGCCGGAGCCGGTCCGTTTCGTCCCCGGCCCGTTGCCCGCCGCGCCCGAGCCCGCGCCGATGCCGCTGATCAGCCAGGCCAGGGCGCTGGCCCGCCTCAGGCTCGCCGAATTCGAGTGGCGGGAGTCGGAGCAGTGGCTCGACGGCTTCGTCCGGCTGGTGGCCGGCGGCGACCGCGACGAGTTGCTCGCCGAGCTGGCCCCGATCGCCGCCCGCGGCCAGGATCACGACTACCTGAGCCATCCCTGGTGGGGCACCGCCGAATGGGCTCGCGCCATGGCCAGAGAGCTGACCGAGCCGGGCACCGAGCGCGGGATCGTGCGGGACGGCGAGGTCAACCCGCCACGGCGCGTCCCCGAGATGACGCAGGACGGCGCCTGGAAGATCATGCCGCTGGCCCGCTTCGCCGAGGTCTACCAGGCGCAGCTCGACCGCCGGATGCCTCCCTACCTGCTGGCCACGCCCACCCGCGACAACGGCCTGCTGGACGCGGAGGCGCTGGTCGAGCGGCTGGAGGGCTACGAACGCGACGGCGTGACCGCGCTGCCGCTGGACCTGCGGCAGGCGCTGCTGCGGCTGTCCCGCAAGGTCGCCCCGGAGGTGGCCGCGCGGGCGGCGCGCCTGACCGGGCAGGCGGGGCGCACGGTGTGCCGGTGGCTCACCGACCGGCCCGCCGATCCGGAGGTGGTGCTGCGCTGGGAGGGCGGCGACCGCGGAGCCTACCTCAGGTCGGAGTTCGTGAGCGGGCCCGAATACGCCGAGGTGATCGGCGACTTCCTGGTGCCGCGGACGCGCGAGGAGATCTGCCGGCTCCTGCTGCCCGTGTTCGCCGGGCATCGGGAGCTGGTGGCCGCTCGATCGGCCTTCACGCTGATGACGTACGGGCCGTCCAGCAGGCCCTCGTCGGACGACCTCGAACTCCTCGCCCTCGCCGACGGGCCCGGCGGACCGGGGCTGGCGCTGCTGCTGGCCCACTTCCTGCTCGGCGACCCCGACGGCGGCGCCCTGCGCTCTTTCCTGCGCCTGGCCGCCGCCGGTGACCTGCCGGGCGCGGAGGTGGGCAGGCGACTGGCCGAGCGGCTCAGGAGAGGTGAGGAGGGCCCGTCCGTCGCCGTCGCCGTGCTCAGGGAGGCGGCCGAGCGGGGCGCGCACCGGGAGGTGTGGCAGGTGATGACCGGCCTGCTGCCCGCCTACCTGCCCGGGCCCGGGGAGCGGGCGACGAGCGCGCACACGCGGCTGATGAGCTTCGCGGCCGAGGTCGCCGAATGGGTGGACGCGCGGGGCGAGCTGGCGGTGGTGGCCGAGGTGGCGGGGCGGGCCCGCGGCTCCGAGCTGGTCCGCCAGGCCCGCCGCCTGCACGCCCGGCTCACCGCCGTCGCGGCGACCCCCGTGCCGGCCGCCGCTCCTTGAGCCACCGACCTCAGCCAAGCCTCAGCCGAACCTCAGCCGAGGTCTCACCTCGGTCGGGGTCCCGCCTCGATCGAAGGTGTGTCTCGGCCGAGGGCGAGCCCTGGTCGAGGGCGAGGGTTCAGTTGAGTTCGCAGGCGTTCTCGGTGTCGCCCGCGTCGGACAGGCAGCGGTCGGTGCCCGCGCCGCCGTTGAGCGTGTCGTTGCCGGCCACGCCGTCCACGGCGCTCAGGAGGTCGCCGCCGCCCTGGCCGTTCAGGACGTCGGTGCCCTGGCCGGCTCTGAACTCGTTCGGCTGGCTGTTGCCGGTGACGGTGTCGGAGCCGAATCCGGCGAACACGTTCTCCACGTCCGCCCGCAGGTTGTCCCCTTCGCCGGTGAACCCGTCGTTCGCCACGTCGTTGAGCGTGATCGTCAGCGGGTCCGTACGGTTGTTGTAGGCGGCGGTGTCGATCCCGGGACCGCCGGAGAAGTCGTCGGCGCCGTCGATCGGGAGGTCGGCGTTGTAGATGTCGTTGCCCCCGTTCCCGCTCACGATGTCGTTGCCCACGCCGGGGAAGAACTGGTCGGTCCCGCCGCCGCCGTTGAGCGTGTCGACGCCCGCGTCACCGTGCTGGTGGCTGCTGATGGAGACGGTGGTGTTGGTGACGGTGTCATTGAGGTCGCCCGCGAACACGCGGACGAGGAAGACGCCGTCGCACCGGACCTCGCTGCCGAACGTGGCGCAGTCCCTGCCGCTCGCGCGGACGACGTCCGCGGAGTCGGTGATCACCACCTGCCCGGCCGCGTTCTCGCTGATGGTGATGTTGTTCGCCCGTCCCGGTGCCGCCGACACGTTGAGGTTGCCGAACGTCGCGCTGACCAGCGTGTCCGCGTGGGACGGCAGCGCGAACACCGCCTGTAGTCCCACCACGGCCACGACCGACGCCGCGACGGCCAAGAACTTTCGCATGCTCTCCGCCTTCCTGAAGTCGTGAGACTCCAGTACGGCAGGCCGCCGGGACCCCTAGTACGTAGAAGGCCACAGTCCGGCTGTGCCGGCGGGCATTGCGCCGCGCTCAGTCGAGCACATGCTCCCCCGGCGTCGCCAGCACCCTCCGGTACACCTCCTCGTACGCCGCCGTCATCGCCCCCAGGCTGAAGTGCCGCTCCACGCGCTCCCGGCAGGCGGCCGGGTCGAGCCGTCCCGCGGCCTCGATCGCGGCGGGCAGTTCCGCGGCCGTCCGCACGACGAACCCCGTACGGCCGTCGACGACGATCTCCGGCACCGCGCCCCGGCCGAAGGCGACGACGGGCGTGCCGCAGGCCATCGCCTCGATCATGACCATGCCGAACGGCTCCTCCCACTGGATGGGGAACACGAGGCAGCGGGCGGCGGCGAGCAGTTCGCGCTTGAGCTCGGCGTCGGCCTCGCCGACGTACGTGGCGTCGGAGCCGAGCTTGGGCCGGACGTACTCCTCGAAGCAGGCGTGCTCCGGCGGCTCGGACAGCTTCCCGGCCAGGACGATGTGGTGGCCGGCGGCGCGGGCGGCGTCGATGGCCAGGTGGGGTCCCTTGCAGGGGTTGAACCTGCCGAGCCACAGCACCCAGTCCTCCTTGTCCTCGCGGAAGGGGAAGGAGTCGACGTCGAGCGCGTTGTGGACGGTGGCGACCCAGTTCAGGTCGGGCGCGCGCTCGCGCTGGGCGTTCGAGATCGCCACCAGCGAGATGTCCTCGCCGAGTTCGCGGTAGCAGGCGCCGAGTTCCCCGTGCGAGGCGGCGTGGCAGGTGACCACGGTGGGCACGCCGCGCCCCCTCGCGGTCAGCGGGCCGGCCAGGGAGTGATCGTGCACGATGTCGGCGTCCAGGTCGGCGAGCATGCGCAGGGCGCGGGCGGCGTGCAGCAGGTCCGGCAGGGGGTCGCCGATCCGGCCGGAGGGCGGATTCGGATATGTGCACAGGAACCGGGCCGGGAGCGTGGTGTGTCCCGCGCCGATCAGGGTCACCTCGTGACCGCGCTCGGCCAGCCCGTTGACCAGGCCGGCGACCACCTCCTCGATGCCTCCGTACCCTCGGGGCGGCACGTCCAGCCAGGGCGGCGCGATCATGGCGATGTGCAGCGGCCGGTTCTGCTCGCTCGCGGGCATCATGACGCGGCCAGCCCGTCGGTGCGGTCGCTGATGCCGCTGGAGGGCGGGCGCGGCTCGGTATGCAGCTCGATGCCGTCCGGCATGGGCGACACCACGGGCGTGCGGCCGTCGTCGCGTACGCCGACCGTGATCCGGCCGCCCGCGACGGGCATGTCGCTGATCTCCAGCTCGCCGAACCCCGGCGGCAGGGCCGGGGCGAGCCAGAGCTGCCCGTACGGTACCCAGGGATCCAGCCGCAGCAGCGTCCGCATCAGATGGATGGGCGCGGCGGCGGCCCACGCCTGCGGCGAGCACGAGGTCGGGTACGGGATCGGCTGCGGGAACTCGTTCCTGTCGAACCCGCAGAACAGCTCGGGCAGCCGCCCGCCGAACGCCTCCCCCGCCTCCAGGAGCGCGATGACGACCCGCTGGCACTCCTCGACGTAGCCGTACCTCATCAGGCCGGCGGCCACGATGGCGTTGTCGTGCGGCCAGACCGAGCCGTTGTGGTAGCTCATCGGGTTGTAGGCCCCCATGGACGAGGCCAGCGTGCGCATTCCGAAGCCGGTGAACATCTCGGGCGACAGCAGGTGGGCCGCCACCTGGTCCGCCTTGTCCTCCTCGATGATGCCGCTCCACAGGCAGTGGCCCATGTTGGAGCCGAGGCCGTCGATGGGCCGCCCCTGCCCGTCGAGGCCCATCGCGTAGTAGCCGAGGTCGGGCAGCCAGAAGCGCTCGTTGAACGCCTTCCTCAGCGCCTGGGCCCGCCGTACGCAGCGCCGCTCGGTCTCGTCGTCGCCCCTCTCGTGGGCGAGGTGGGCGCGGGCGAGGTAGGCGGCGTAGACGTATCCCTGGACCTCGGCCAGCGCGATGGGCGGGCGGGCGATGGTGCCGTCGCGGAAGTTGACGCCGTCGAAGGAGTCCTTCCAGCCCTGGTTGACCAGTCCGCGGTCGGTCTTGCGCCGGTACCAGAGGAAGCCGTCGCTTCCGCCGTACTCCTCGATCCAGTTCAGGGCGGCGTCGGCGTGCGGCAGGAGCTCCTCGACGGCCTTGGCGTACAGGCCCCAGCGGCGCAGTTCGCCGAGCAGCATGACGAACAGCGGGGTCGCGTCCACCGAGCCGTAGTAGGCCCTGCCGCCGTACGGGGAGTCGCCGTTCCTGATGCCGAAGCGCAGCTCGTGCATGATCTTGCCTGGTTCCTCCTCGGAGAGGGGGTCGACCTTGACGCCCTGCAGCCGGGCGAGCCGGAACAGCGTGCCGAGCGCCAGCGACTGGTCCAGTGGCAGCGTCATCCAGGAGGTCAGCAGGGAGTCGCGGCCGAACAGCGTCATGAACCAGGGCGCGCCGGCGGCGATGGCCGGCGGCTCGTCCGGATGGTCGGGGTCGAAGAGCCGCAGGCTGCCGAGGTCCTCGCGGGAGCGGCGCATGATCTGCTCGAGGGCGAGGTTGGAGCTGCTGAACTCGGGGCTGTCGCGGGTCCAGGCAGTCAGGCGGCGGGCGGGCTCGGCGTGCTCGATGGAGTGCTCCGCCGGGAACCACGCCGCGCTCTCCACGCCCTCGATGATCGGGTTGACCACGAGCGTCGTACGCCACTCGCCGCGCGGCGGGATGACCGGGTGGAAGGTGAGCAGTCCGGGTGTGGCCACCATGCACGGGTCTGGCGGCTCGGCCACGATCTTGGCGCCGCGGGCCCGGCAGGCCGAGACCACCTCCAGCCCGTGGTCGTTCGGCCGTATCTCGACGTCGGCGGCGGGATGGACCCGCTCGGCCTTCACCTCGAACAGGTCCGCCAGGTCGGCCCCCACGTGGACGCTCACCGAGCAGCCGGCCGGCTCCTGGGACATGTTGCGCAGCAGCAGGTCCTCGCGCAGCCCGCCGCCCACATAGCGCTCGCGCACGACCAGCAGCGTGCTCTCGGGCGTGCCGGGCCGCGCTCGTCCCTTGCCCACGAACGTGGCGTGGTAGGGAGCGGTGGAGATCGTCTGGAGCGGCTCCACGGGATGGTCGTCCACCCGCAGCGTCCACTTCGATATCAGCCGGGTGTCGGCGTGGTAGAGGCCCAGCGAGCCGCCGGGCTCGATGTCGCCGTCACGATGGCACAGGCAGAACGAGCCGCCCTCCACCAGCGTGACCGTGTCCCCCAGCGCCCCTGGTTGCCCCTCGAACGTCCAGCCGCTCATGACCTGCCCCCTAGCTGTCCCCCACCCCCTCCTGCCCCATGTCCGAATACATAACGCTTTGCCCCTGTTACGAACTGTGTCCGTTTTCCCGTCGGCAGCGGCGCGACGACCAGGTGATCGCCTCGACGGACTTGCGGCCGGGCTGTCGCCCGCTTCGCCTGTATCGTATGTTTAATCATACTTTTAGGGTGTTAGCGATGATCAGCCTCGAACCACCGGGATCACGCTCGGGCGGCCTGCACGCCCGGCTCGTGGACGCGCTCGGCATGCGGATCGCCCACGGCGACCTGCCCGTCGGGGGCCTGGTCTCCCCCGAGCACGTCGAGGCCGAGTACGAGGTGTCCCGGTCGGTGGTGCGCGAGGCGCTGCGCACGCTCCAGGTGCTCGGCATGGTCAGGCCGCGTCACAAGGTCGGCACCACCGTTCAGCCCCAGGCGTCCTGGGCGCTGCTCGACCCCCAGGTCATCGCGTGGCGGTCCGACGGCCCCGACGCCGACATCCAGCTCGCGGAGCTGCTGACGCTGCGCGAGGCCCTGGAGCCGGCCGCGGCGCGGATCGCCGCGACCCGCGCCCAGGACACTCTGGTCGAGACGCTCGATGAGCGGCTCGCGACGATGCGGGAGGCGTACGAGCGGCGCAACCGCCCCGCGTTCGCCTCGGCCGACACCGCCTTCCACCGCGCGCTGCTCGACGGGGCGGGCAACGCGGTCCTGAGCCAGCTCGGGCAGACCCTCATCGCCACCCTGCACGCCCGCTACTCCGAACGCCGGCGGTTCTTCACCGACGACACCGCCACCTCGCTGGAGCGGCACGCGGACATCGTCCGGGCCGTCGCGGCGCCGGATCCGGCGGGGGCCGAGAGCGCGGCCACGGCACTCGTCCGCGCGTCGCGGGTCGAGGTGCTGGGGCCCGACCCCGCATGGGAGCGATGACATGCCGACCGCGAACCCGGCGTTCGACCTCACCGGCAGGCTGGCCCTGGTGACCGGCTCAGGCCGCGGCATCGGCCACGCGATCGCCAGGGGCTACGCGCTCGCGGGCGCCCGCGTGCTGCTCAACGGCCGCGACCCGGCCCGCGTCGAGGCCGGCGCGGCGGCCCTGCGCGACGAGCTCGGGCGGCGGGACATCTTGGCCGCCGCCTTCGACGTCACCGACCCGGCGGCGGTCGAGCGGGCGTGCGAGGAGATCGTCGGCGCGCACGGCTGTCCGGACATCGTCGTCAACAACGCCGGCATCCAGATCAGGGGGCCGCTCACCGAGATGCCGATGGACGACTGGAGACACGTGATCGACACCAATCTCACCAGCGGCTTCGTGGTCGGCCGCGCGTTCGCCCGCCACATGCTCCCGCGCGGCAGCGGCAAGATCATCAATGTCTGCTCGGTCCAGAACCACCTCGTCCGCGCCTCCACCGCCCCGTACGCGGCCGCGAAGAGCGGGCTCGGCGGGCTCACCCGGGTGATGTGCGCCGAGTGGGCGCCCGGCGGCATCCAGGTCAACGGGCTCGCGCCCGGCTACATCGACACCGAGCTGAACGCGTCGCTGGTGGCGGACCCGGAGTTCACGCGCTGGATCACGGGGCGCACACCCGCGGGGCGCTGGGGCCGCGTCGACGACCTCGTGGGCCCCGCCATCTGGCTCGCCTCGCCGGCGGCGGACTTCGTCAACGGCCAGGTGATCTATGTCGACGGCGGCATGACGGCGGTGCTCTGAATGGACGTCAAAGCGCTGGTCGTCGCCGGTCCCGGTGAGATGCGGGTCGAGACCCGTCCCCTGGCGGAGCCCCGGCCGTACGAGGCCGTGGTCCGGGTCGTCTACGGCGGGATCTGCGGCTCCGACCTGCACTACTGGCGGGAGGGGCGGGTGGGCGAATCCGTCCTGCGCGCGCCCATGGTGCTGGGGCACGAGGTGGTGGGTGTCGTCGCCGAGCCGGCCGCCGACGGATCGGGGCCACCCGCGGGCGCCCGGGTCGCCGTGCACCCGTCGCGGGTGTGCGGACGTTGCGCGCACTGCCTGCGGGAGGAGCAGAACCTCTGTGACGACCTGCGCTATCTGGGAAGCGCCGCCCGGAGCCCGCACACGGACGGCGGCTTCGCCGAGCGGCTCGTCGTGCCCGCGAACCGCCTCGTCCCCATCCCCGACGGGCTCGACCTGAGGACGGCGGCCCTGGCCGAGCCCGCGTCGGTGGCGCTGCACGGCCTGGGCCGGGTACTGCAGGCGGGCCGCCGCGTCGAGGGCGCCGACGTGCTCGTGGTCGGCGCCGGCCCCATCGGCCTGCTCAGCGCCGCGCTCGCCCGCGCCGAGGGGGCGGCCACGGTCACGGCCGCCGACCTGCACGACGCGCCCCTCCGGCAGGCCCTGCGCGTGGGCGCCACCCACATCGTCCGCGCGGACGGCGACGCGGCGGTGCCGCCCGCCGACGTCGCGATCGAGTCCTCCGGGTCCGCGGCGGGGCTGGCGACCGCGCTCCAGGCGCTGCGCCGGGGCGGGATCCTCGTCGCCGTGGGGCACCTGCCGCCCGACGGCGTCACCGCGCCGCTGCACCTCGCGGTCACCAGGGAGCTGACCCTGGCGGGGTCGAGCCGCTTCCACCACGAGATGCCCACCGCGTTGTCGATGATGAGCCGGTACGCCGGGCGGTTCGCGCCCGTCATCACCTCTGTCCACGGGCTCGACGCCGCGCCGGCGGCCTTCCGGCAGGCGGCCGACGCCCGGCGGTCGAGCAAGGTCCTGCTGTCGCTCACCCCGGACCGGTGACCGGGCGCCCGAACCGTGCGGCCTCACGCGTCCGGGGGTCGCTGCCCGAGCTGCCGCCGCAGGTCGGCGATCTGCCGCTCCAGGTCGGCCCTGCCCTCCGCCGGGGACGCGAACTGGCCGTAGCGGACGGCGCGGGTCTCGTCGCCGCCGGGCGGCGGCTGCACCTCGTACTGGACGTGCCCGTTGTACGGGGCGGCGACCGGAAGCCGCTGCCACGGGGGCGGGGGCACCGCGCCGTACCCGCCGGGTGAGGGCGCGGCGAAGGGCGAGTCGGGCCGGGAACGCCGGCGGCCCCGCCTGCGCGAAGCCTTGACCAGGACCCTGGCCAGCACCAGGGCGACCACGAGGGCGACCAGCGCGCCCACGCCGATCAGCACCCACAGCAGGATCGGGCTGGGCGTCTCGTCCTTGCCCGCCGAGATCGCCTGCTGGGAGTCGCTGATGTACTTGGCCACGTAGGGATGGTTCGGGAACAGCGCCTGGACCTCGCGGAGCTTCGGCAGCGCGGCCGAGTAGTGGCGCCGGAAATAGTCGTCGAGCGCCTCGTTGTACCGCGTCGTCGTGACGGCCTGGCCCGGCTTGATGTTCTTCTCGCCGAGCTTCTCCTTGACGATGCTCACCGGCAGGACGAAGCTCTCGCTCTCCGAGGCCTCACCGCCTTCGCTCACCGTGCCGGCGATGAGCATGCCGATGACCTTGCCGTCCTTGCCGAACACCGGCCCGCCGGAGTTGCCGTGGTAGGAGGGCGCCTGGGTCTGGATGTAGGGCACCCCGGTCTGCGTGGTGCGCTTGGCGTTGTACGGCCCCTCGGTCAGCGCCGGCTCCAGCTTCGACTCCAGGCTGAAGAACGGTGTGTTCGTGACCAGCCCCGGGAACCCGCTGATGTAGAGCGTGTCACCGGTACGCACGTCCGCGTCGTCGCCGAGCGGCACGGTCGGCAGGTTCTGCTGCCCGTTGACCTTGAGCAGCGCGAAGTCCTTGCCCGGATAGCTCTCGCCGACCGACACCAGTTCGGCGGGAACCGGCTTGGCCGTCTTGTCGACGCCGCCGCCCGGCAGGCTCTGGACCACCGACAGGCTCTGCCGCAGGTCCCGGATCTTCATGTGGCCGGTGTTGAACGTGACGTAGATCTGCTGCGCGAGCTTGACGATCTCCTCGTCGGCCTCGATCCCCCGCAGGCCGCTGATGATCTCCTTGGCGTCCTGCTCGTTGAACCTGGCCAGCGCCTGCTGCGCGAACAACCGGCTCAGCTCGGTCTCGCCGACCTGGACGCAGTGGGCGCCGGTGACCATGTAGCCGTCGGGGGTGACCCACCATCCGGTGCACAGCCCGCCCACCTCGGCCTCCACCTCACGCTCCGGGGTGGTCGCGGTGAGGTAGGTGTCCACGTCGGCCGCGATCCGCTGGAACAGCCACTTGGCGATGCTGCGCTCGTCCGAGGAGATCTTGCCCTCCGTCACGGCGACGGTGGCCTGCTCGACGAGCCGGTCGAAGGTGGCCTGGTTGATCGTGCTGGTCGGCACGGCGACCGTGCCGGTGTAGGTCAGGCTGGTCAACTGGACCGCGGGCTGGGTACGCGCGGCCAGCCAGGTGCCGACGGGCACCTCCGGCCGCTCATCGGGGGCGCCGTCGGCCGCTGCGGGCGACGCGGGCAGCGCGACCGCCAGGAGGGCCGCCGCAGCCGCGGCGATCTTGCGCGACCTCTTCTTGAAATTACCGCTCACATCCGGACATGCTGAGGGAGCGCGCTTGTTGGTGGCTTGGAGCCTACTGGGAGCGTTCGCACCCGGGGACGCCGCTCATCCGGATCGTCGCCGTCGCCCCGCCGGGCAGGGCCAGCACCACCACGTCGCCCTCGACGCGCACGCCCGGCTCCGGCGGCTCCTCCCCCGCGAGCCACACCAGGCTGACGTAGAGCGCGGTGCCGCCCGGGTGGGCGTCGGCGAGCGCGTAGGGGGTGGCCGAGTGCGGGCCGAAGGCGTTGGCGCCCTCCGCCGTCGCCAGCCCCGCGTCCGTGTAACCGTGCAGGCCGCGCACGGCGCTGGTCAGCCCGTCGGGGCGCCGGGCCAGCGCCAAGGCTTCCCCTTCGCGCACGTCGAGCGGGCCCCGCGCGGCCAGGGCGTGTCCGCCGTCCCGCACCTGGTGGCCGGCGGGGGCGGTGACCTGGTGGATCCTGATCTCCGCGGCCCCGTCGACGACCGAGGCGGTCACCACGCGCACGGGGCCGTCGCGGTAGGCCGAGGCGGCGAACCGGTCGGACACGGCCAGCGGCTCGATGCGCCGCCTGAGTGAGGTGGTGCCGTCGGGGGCGATGACGGCCAGGTGGTTGTCCACGCCCCGCGCCTTCTCCCCCACCTCGGGGCCCGTGTGGGTGGTGTAGGCGAACTTGAGGTAGTGCGGGTCGGGCTCGCCGTCCGGGTCCTGGACGCGGTCGCGGTCGCTGCCGTGGTTGACGAGCCGTACGACGCCGTCGGAGCGGGTGGCGTGCAGCAGCCAGCCGGGCGCGGGCATGGCGATCGCCTGGTCGGCCCGGTCGATCGGGGCTGCCTCCTCGGCGTCCGTCCAGACCGGGTGCTCAGGCGGCAGCAGCAGGCCCAGGAACGCCTTGCTGGCCCAGTACGGCGACGCCGGGCCCGAGTAGTCCTGGGCGATGGGCAGGAAGGGGTCGTACCAGCCGAGGGTGAGCAGGCCGTGCTCGTCGGGCGCGCCGCGCTCGGTGAAGTGGCGCAGCACGCCGCTGGCGATGCGGCGGGTGCGGCCGGGCGGCAGGGGCGAGGCACCGGTCAGCGCGCCCAGCCACAGCGGGGCCACCGTCGCGTAGCGGTAGGTCAGCGAGCGTCCCTGGTGCAGCGGCCCGCCGTCGGCGGCGAAGAAGTGCTGGTACTGCGTCAGGAAGCGGTGCAGGCGGGCCGCGTAGAGCTCCTGCCTGGCCGTATCGCCGGCCATCCGGGCCCACAACGACGGATAGAGGTGCAGCGCCCAGCCGCAGTAGTAGTCGAAGTTCTTGCCCTTGCCGTCGGAGTACCAGCCGTCGCCGGCGTACCAGTCCTCGATCCGCTCCAGCCCGCCGGTGATCTCGTCGGGTGCGTGCGGCCCGCCCACCTCGGCCAGGAACTGCTCGACGACCACCCGGAACAGCACCCAGTTGTTGTCCGGCGTGCGCCGCCCGGCGAACCCGGCCAGCCAGGCCACCACCCGCTCCCGATCGGCCGGGGCCAGGCGGTCGAACAGCCACGGCCGGGTCTCGTGCAGCGCGAGCGCGATCGAGGCCGCCTCGACGAGCTGCTGGGACATGTCGGTCAGCGCCGGCCACGCGTACGGGTGCGCCGGGTCGGTCCCGGCGGCCAGGCCGCGGGCGTAGCGCTCCAGCAGCGCGGGCGGCACCTCGCCACGGGCGCCGGCGATCCTGAAGGCGGCCAGCAGGAACGTGCGGGCGAAGCCCTCCAGCCCGTCGCTCACCGGCCCCGACCTGCTCGCCCGGCCGGGCAGCCGGAACTGGGCGAAGCCCTCGCTCGCGTACGGCACCACGGATTCCAGCAGCCGGTCCGCCACGGCCTCCCAGTGCGCCCGGGTCCAGCCGGTGTGGCCGGACAGTCGTTCGTCAGGCGGCGGGAGACGCAGAGACATGAAACGGATCCTAGGCCATCGGCAGTAACCGTTTTAACGTTACGGCGAAAAGGCGTCGCCCGGCGGGATTTGACACCGCGTGGACCGGCCGGAACCATCGCGTGTAAGCGGTTTACCCATGTGTTTCACTGTGTTTCGCGGAGGCGGGATGGTTCGGCGAGCGGCGTCCGGGGACGAGGGGCGGCGGGCGACCACGATCCGTGACGTGGCCGCGCACGCGGGCGTGTCCGTCGCCACGGTCTCCCGCATCCTGTCGGGCACCTACCCCAGCGCGCCCGCCACCCGGGGCAAGGTCATGAAGGCGGTCCGCGAGCTCGACTACGTGGCCAACGCCAACGCGCGCGGGCTGGCCGGGGCGAGCAGCCGCAGCGTCGCCATCATCGTCAACTCGGTCATCTCCCCGCACTACGCCCACGTCGCGCAGGGCGTGCAGACCCAGGCCGCGCTCGAGGGCAAGCTCTGCATCGTCGGCACCACCAGCGGCGACCCCGAGCGCGAGTTCGCCACCGTCCAGCTCATGCGGCAGGAGCACGCCGAGTGCGTGATCCTGGTCGGCAATGTGGTCAACGACGAGGCCTACCGCGAGCGCATGGGCGAATACGCCCGCGCGCTGGCCTCGGCCGGCTCGCGCCTGGTCCTGTGCGGCCGCCCCGCCCTGGGCCCCGGCGTGCCCGCCCTGGTCGTCGAGTACGACAACGTCGGCGGCGCCTACGCCATCACCAGCCACCTGCTCTCGGCCGGCCACCGGCGCATCCTGTTCCTGGGCCGCCGCGACGGTTACACCACCCCCGACGCCCGCATGACCGGCTACCGCGGCGCGCTGGCCGACCATCACGTCCCCCATGACCCCGGCCTGGAGGTCGAGGGCACGATGGAGCGCAGCGAGGGCTACCGGATGATCCGCCGGCGGCTCGAGGCCGGGCCGCCCGACTTCACCGCCGTCTTCGCGGGCAACGACCTGATCGCGGCGGGCGCCCGCCAGGCCCTGCGCGAGCACGGGCTGCGCGTCCCCGACGACATCTCCATGGTGGGCTTCGACGACCTGCCCCCGGCGGCCGACATCGACCTCACCACCGTGCACGTCCCGCACGAGGAACTCGGGCGCACGGCCGTCCGCCTCGCCCTCGAACACCGCCAGGACAGGGCCGGCATGAACGACCACGTCCTGCTCGGCACCCACATCATCGTCCGCGACTCGGTCCGCCCGCTGAGAGCCGCGCCGCCCGCCGGGTGAGGCGAGCCGGCCTGCCTTCGCGCCGGCCTCTGGGCTACCCTATGTTTACGTAAACATCGGCCTGACGTGCTGACAGGCAGGAGCGGTAGTGACAGCAATCAACGGGCCCCGCTGGCTGGGCCGGCCGCCGGAGACCACGGGCCGGCGGCTGGCCTTCGGCGCCGACTACAACCCGGAGCAGTGGCCCCGCGAGGTCTGGGAGGAGGACGTCCGGGCGATGCGCCACGCCGGCGTGAACATCGTCTCCCTGGCGATCTTCTCGTGGGCGCGGCTCCAGCCGCGCGCGGACCGGTGGACGTTCGACTGGCTGGACGAGGTGATGGACCTGCTCCACGCCCACGGCATCGCCGTGGACCTGGCGACCGCCACCGCGTCCCCGCCGCCGTGGCTGACCACCGCGCACCCGGAGATCCTCCCGGTCGACCACGACGGCCGCACGCTGTGGCCGGGCGCCCGCCAGCACTGGCGCCCGACCTCGCCGATCTTCCGCGAGCACGCCCTGCGCCTGGTCCGTGCCATGGCCGAGCGCTACGGTGCGCACCCGGCCCTGGCCGCCTGGCACATCTCCAACGAGCTCGGCTGCCACAACGTCCACGACTACTCGGACGACGCCGCCGCCGCGTTCCGCACCTGGCTGCGCGAGCGCTACGGCACGGTGGAGGAGCTGAACCGGGCGTGGGCCACGGCGTTCTGGTCGCAGACGTACGGCGACTGGCAGGAGATCCTCCCGCCCCGCCTGGCCGCCTCCTACCCCAACCCCACCCAGCAGCTCGACTTCAAGCGCTTCTCCTCCGACGCGCTGAAGGACCACCTGCGGGCCGAACGCGCCGTGCTCACCGAGCTGACGCCCGGCATCCCGGTCACCACGAACTTCATGGTCATGGGCGACACCAAGGGCATGGACTACGCCGACTGGGCCCATGAGATCGACTTCGTCTCCAACGACCACTACCTGCTGGACCAGGACCGGGACGAGCTGTCGTTCTCGGCCAACCTGACCGGATGGCTGGCGGGGGGCGAGCCGTGGTTCCTGATGGAGCACTCCACCAGCGCGGTGAGCTGGCAGCCGATCAACACCGCCAAGAAGCCCGGCGGCATGGCCCGCGACTCGCTGACCCACGTCGCGTACGGGGCCGACGCCGTGTGCTTCTTCCAGTGGCGGCAGTCGGCGGGCGGCGCCGAGAAGTACCACTCGGCGATGGTCCCGCACGCGGGCACCGACAGCGAGCTCTTCCGCTCGGTCGTGGACCTCGGCGCGACCCTGGAGGCGCTCGCCCCGGTCGCGGGCACGCGCCGCCGCCGCGCCGCCGCCGCGATCGTGTTCGACTGGGACTCCTGGTGGGCGAGCGAGCTGGACTCCCACCCCACGTCCCGGCTGCGCTACCGGCAGGAGGCGCTGGACTGGCACGCGGCGTTCGCGGCGGCTGGGGTGCGTGTCGACGTCATCGGCCCGGCCCGCGACTTCGCGCACTACGACCTGGTGATCGCTCCGATCCTGCACGTCGTCCCGCGGGCGCTGGCCGACCGGCTCACCGCGTACGTGACCGGCGGCGGCCATCTCGTCACCACCTACTTCTCCGGCATCGTGAACGAGCACGACCACGTGTGGCTCGGCGGCTACCCCGGCGCGTTCCGCGACCTGCTCGGCCTGCGGATCGAGGAGTTCGGCCCGCTGCGCGACGGCGAACGCGTGGAGCTCGACCTCGGCGTCTCCGGCACGCTGTGGAGCGACCGGATCGACGTCACCGGCTCCGACGTCAAGGTCGTCGCGAGCTACACCTCCGGCGACCAGGCGGGCCGGCCCGCCATCACCACGCGCCCGGTCGGCACCGGCTCGGCGTCCTACGTCTCGACCCGCCTCGGCCCCGCCGGTCTCGGGCCGGTGCTGGCACGGTTCCTGGCCGCGAGCGGGGTGCGCTCCGAGCTGCCGGCCGCCGTCGCCGGGGCGGTCGAGCTGGCCGTCCGGACCGGCGACGACGCCGACTACTGGTTCCTCATCAACCGCACCGACGAGAGCGTGGCCGTGGACGGCGTGGCGGGCGAGGTCCTCCACGGGCCGTGCCTGGCCGCGGACCTGCGGCTGGGCCCGCGGCAGGTGTGCGTCCTGCGCCGCCCGCACGGCTCCTGACCACGCGCTCGGGGCCGGTCGCGGTGTTCCGGGGCCGGTCGCGCCGACCGGCCCCGGTCGGGTCAGCTCGTCCGCCACTGCTGGTGGGCGCCGCCGGTGCAGGTGTAGATCGTGAGCTGCGTGCCGTTCGTCCGGGAGGCGCCCGGCACGTCCAGGCAGCGGCCCGAGCCCACGCCGCGCAGATAGCGCACGAAGTTGTCGGTGCTCGCCGCGTCGTTGTGGTTGAGGCCGGTGGTCATCGGCGAGCCGAACTCGTCCAGGATCGTCCGCGAGGCGCGCCGGTGAGCACGGCGATCGGTACGGCGAGTAGTGCGGCGAGTAGTGCGCGACCTGAGGAGACGTTCGGCATGGTCGTCCCTTCGCGGGGGGTACGAAGTCCTGCCGCCCGTCAGACGGCAGGACCGGGACACGGCCGGGAGCTACTGAACGCTGAAACCCTGTTCCTGGCCGTACTTGACGGAGGCGTCCTGCCACGCCTTCAGACCGTCCTGCAGAGTGGTGCCGCCGGTGTAGGCCTTGCCGACGGTGTCGTTGAAGACGCTGTTGGCGTAGACCTGGTACGGCAGGTACGACCAGCCGCTGACGACCTGGCCCGCCGACTCGGCGAGGACCTGGTTGACCTGCTGGTCGCCGAAGTAGGGGAACTTCTTGTCCTTGAATTCGGCGGAGTCGAGGTGCGCGGTGGTGGCCGGGAACGCGCCGCCGTCCAGGCGGGTCTGCACGCCCTCGTCCACTCCGGCGTACTTGAGGAAGGCGTAGGCGAGCGCCTTGCCGGCACTGGCCTCGGGGACGGCCAGCGAGCTGCCGCCGTTCTCGGCCGTGGCCTTGCCACCGCTCTCCCACTGCGGCATCGGGGCGACCCGCCACTTGCCGGACCCGGCCTTGACGCCGGTCTCCAGGTTGGCCGGCATCCAGGCGCCGATCACGAGGGTGGCGATGGTGCCGTCGCCCAGGCCCTTGTACCAGGCGTCGCTCCACCCGACGATCGGCGCGACGAGTTTCTCGGTGACGAGCCGCTGCCAGGCGGAGGTGAACTTCTGCGTGCCGGCGTCGGCGAAGTCGATGCCGACCTTGGTCCCGTCGACCTGGTACGGCTTGCCGCCGGCCTGCCAGATCATGCTGGTGGTGAAGCCGGCGTCGCCGGTGTCACTGGTGATGTACGCCTTCGGGTCGGCCTCGTGCAGCTTCTTGGCCGCCGCGATGTACTCCTCCCAGGTGGCCGGCACCTCGATCTTGTGCTTGTCGAAGACCTCCTTGTTGTAGAACAGGGCCATCGGCCCCGAGTCCATGGGCAGGCCGTAGATGCCGGTGCCGGAGTGCACGGAGCCCCAGGGACCGGGCGTGAAGGTGCCTTCCAGCTTGTCCGCGCCGAAGGCCGTCAGGTCGGTGACCGACTTGGCGAGCGCGAACTGCGACAGCGCGTAATACTCGATCTGGGCGACGTCGGGGATGCCGGAGCCGGCCTTGATCGCGTTCTGCAGGGCGGTGTACTGGTCGTTGCCGCTGCCGGCGTTGACCAGGTTGACCTTCACCTTCGGATACTTGGCCTGGAAGTCGGTGACCACCTGCTTCAGGGTGGGCTCCCACGCCCAGACCGTGATGGTGCCGCCGGCGTTCAGCGCGGCCTCGACGTCGGTGGCCGAGCCGCTCGTGGCCGGCGCGGCCCCTGAGCCGCCGTCACCGGGTGAGCCGCAGGCGGTGGCCATCAGCGATACCGACAGTGCCGCGCCCACCAGGAGGGCGCGGCGGCGGGTTGTCGTCATGAATGTCCCTTTCATCATGAGCAGGCGCGGCGCCGGTCATTCCTTGACGCTCCCGGCGGCCAGGCCCGACTGCCAGTACCGCTGGAGCAGCAGGAACGCCGCGATCAGCGGGACGATCGTGAGCATCGAGCCGGTGATCACGAGATTGAAGATCGCCTCGCCGCCCGTGGTGGACGCCTGGGCGTTCCAGCTGTGCAGGCCGAGGGTGAGCGGATACCAGGCCGGGTCCTTCAGCATGATCAGCGGCAGGAAGAAGTTGTTCCACGTCGCGACGACCGTGAACAGCAGGACCGTGACGATCCCGGGGGCCAGCAGCGGCAGGCTGATGCGGAAGAACGTCTGGAACTCCCTGGCCCCGTCCACGCGCGCCGACTCGAGGATCTCGTTCGGCACGGCGTCGGCGGCGAACGTCCACATGAGGTAGAGCCCGAACGGCGAGACCAGCGACGGGATGATGATCGCCCACGGGGTGTTGGTCAGCCCCAGGCTGGAGAACATCAGGAACGTCGGCACGGCCAGCGCCGTGCCCGGCACCGCGACCGCGCCGATGACCACGGCGAACACGGCCTTCCTTCCGGGGAAGTCGAACTTGGCCAGCCCGTATCCGGCGACCGTGGCCAGCAGCGTCGCGCCGCCCGCGCCCAGCACCACGTAGAGCAGGGTGTTGAGGAGCCAGCGGGTGAAGATGCCGCCGTTGTAGGTGAAG
Organism: Nonomuraea sp. NPDC050643; assembly: GCF_040654715.1. NCBI lineage: Bacteria > Bacillati > Actinomycetota > Actinomycetes > Streptosporangiales > Streptosporangiaceae > Nonomuraea > Nonomuraea sp. NPDC050643. Next base: position 192,284 of record NZ_JBFAIM010000017.1, read on the forward strand.
GTGCCGGCGATGTTGCCGAACAGGGCGAAGTCCGCGTCGAACCACAGGCCGAACGAGCCGAGCAGCCCCTCCTGGGTCTTGGTCGCGTTGATCGCCAGCCAGACCAGCGGGAGCAGCGTGTAGACCAGCATGATCGCGGTCAGGACGGTCAGCGTGGCGCTGCGCCGGCCCCGCCGCCTGGGGCGCCGGTGGCGGATCACCAGCGGCCCCCGTCCGGCTCGCGCGTGGGGCTCGCGGGCGGTGGCGGTCACGGTCAGACCTCCTTCCGCATGCCGCGGAGCTGGACGACGTAGGCGATGACCATGGTGATCAGGCCCATGACGATGGCGACGGTCGCCGAGTAGTCGAACTGCTGGCCGGAGAAGGACAGCTCGTAGGCGTAGTAGTTCGGGGTGAAGTAGGTCGTGATCACGTTCGGCGCCAGGTCCTTGAGGATGGCGGGCTCGTTGAAGAGCTGGAAGCTGCCGATGATCGAGAAGATCGTGGCGATCAGCAGGGCTCCGCGCAGGGCGGGGAGCTTGATCGCGAAGACGATCTTCACCTGGCTCGCGCCGTCGATCTCCGCGGCCTCGTACAGGGACGGGTTCACCACGCGGAGCGCCGAGTACATGATCAGCATGTTGTAACCGACGAACTCCCAGGTCACGATGTTGCCGATGGAGGCGAGGATCAGGTCTGCCGACAGCGGGTCGGGCAGGGCGATCCCGAACGTCTCGTTCAGGTTGCCGATGAGGCCGAACTGGGTGCCGTACATGAAGCCCCACATCAGCGTGGCGACCACGGCGGGCACGGCGTAGGGCAGGAAGACCGCGATGCGGAAGAAGCTCGTCCCGTACAGCCGGCCGCTGTCGATCGCCAGGGCCGCCAGCAGCGCCAGGAAGAGCATGATCGGGACCTGCACGACCAGGAAGAGCGCCACGTTGCCGAAGGCCGACCAGAACTGCGGGTCGCTCAGCGCCTTGAGGTAGTTGTCCAGGCCGACGAAGCTGGTCCCGCCGATCAGCCGGGTGCGGAACAGGCTCAGATGGATCGAGTAGGCGATCGGCGCCAGGAAGACGAGCGCGAACACCGCCATGAACGGCCCGACGAACCGCCAGCCCGTCCATGATCGCCGCCTCGGTGTCGCTACCAACGGTCCACTCCTCCCGTACCGGCTCGAACGCGATGTTCACGTGAACATTTTGCTCGGCAGAGATTTTCCGATACCGCTGGCCAAAGGTTTTCGGAGGTGATCCGGAGTTATGTTTACGTAAACTTCCGTGCGGTATCGTGGCACCGGCCACCCGGGTCGTCAAGGGTTCGCCGACGTCAACGGCCGTCCGAAGGTAGGCAGAGTGGAAGCGATGAACGCGCGCCGCGGCGGGTCGGGCGTGCCGGGCGAGCGCCGCAAGCAGCGCGTCTCGATGGCGGACGTCGCCAAGCTGGCGGGGGTCTCGTCCCAGACCGTGTCCAGGGTGTCCAACGGCCACCCGGGCGTGATCGACTCGACCCGCGAGCAGGTGCTGGCGGCCATGCGCGAGCTGGGCTACCGGCCCAACAGCGCCGCCCGCGCCCTGCGCTACGGCCGGTTCAACACGATCGGCGTCATCCTGTTCAGCCTGGCCTCCACCGGCAACAGCCGCACGGTCGAGGCGATCGCCACCCACGCCGCCGCCGAGGGTTACGCCATCACGCTGATCCCCATCGACGTGCCGACCCAGGACAACGTGCTGGGCGCGTTCACCCGGATGGGCGAGCTGGCCGTGGACGCGGTCATCGTCATCATCGAGATCCACCTGCTCGACGCGGGCACCGTGACCCTGCCGCCGGGCGCGCACGTGGTCGTGGTCGACTCCGACGCCGGCGACCGCTACAGCGTCGTCGACACCGACCAGGCCGACGGGGCCCGGCTGGCCGTCCACCACCTGCTGGAGCTGGGCCACCGGACGGTCTGGCACGTGACCGGGCCCCGCACGTCGTTCGCCGGCGAGCGCCGGGCCCTGGCCTGGCGGGCCACGCTCGAAGCGGCCGGGCGGCCGGTGCCGGCGCCCCTGCACGGCGACTGGTCGGCCGAGTCCGGTTACGCCGCCGGTCTCGCTCTCGCGGACGAGCCGGAGTGCACGGCGGTGTTCGTCTCCAACGACCAGATGGCGCTCGGGGTGCTGCGCGCCTTCCACGAGCGCGGCCGGGCGGTGCCCGGCGACGTCAGCGTGGTCGGCTTCGACGACATCCCCGACGCCGCCTTCTTCGTCCCGCCCCTGACCACCGTGCACCAGGACTTCGCGGAGGTGGGCAAGAGGTGCGTGCGGCGGGTCCTGCGGCAGATCCGCGAGAACCGGCTCGCGCAGCCGGGCACCGACCTCGTCCCGACCCGGCTGGTCGTGCGGAGCAGCACCGCCGCCCCCGGGAAGTGATCAGGACGGCACTGCTGGGCGGTGGCCGGAGGCCCCGCCAGGCGACATGGCACGTGACGACCGGCAGGACGAACTCCCAGTGGCCGAGCCCGCCAGGGCCGCGGTGACCTGGTGCGCCTTTTCGTACCGACTGGGCTATGGTCGGCCGTATGACGGGACCGTGGAGCACACCACGATGGTCCATCGCGCTGTGGGGCGTGATGGGCCTGGTCCTGCTGTCCTTGCTGGTGGCCGGCGCGTCCGCCACCGGGTTCGGCGACGGCCCGTACACCTCGTCGGCCGTGACCGCCGGGCCGGGCTCCGGGGACGACCACCTGTCGAGCCTGCCGCCGCAGACCGCGAGCCTCCGCGAGCACCATGTGCTGTCGCTGTGGCCGCCACCGCGCAGTGAGCGAAGCGACGAGGTCGCCCATCTCACGCTGCCGCCCACGCCGGGACACGGCTCCGACGCGGTCCGCGACCCGCAGCGCTTCGCGTACGGCACCGCGGGCTCCCGCAGCCCGCCGCTGATCTAGCTCCCCTCCACCCGGCGGCCACCGCGCCGCGGGGCGGGCTTGTCATGCCCGCACCTCTTCTTTCTTCAAGGAGCTGATCAGCGTCATGTCCGAAACACGGGACACCTCTCACCTCAGCAGCGTGCAACTCCAGTCGCTGCGCCAGGACCTGCAGGAGCAGTTGCAGCGCCGCACCGGCCAGTTGCTCGGCCTGCAGGCGGCGGCGCGGGACGGCAGCGGGGCCGACGACACCTGGCAGGAGCTGCTCGTCTCCCTCGCCACGGCCGACCGCGCCATCGCCGAGCTCACGCTGGCCCTGGACCGGCTGGCGGCGGGCGACTACGGCCACTGCTCCGGCTGCGAGGCGGGCATCCCGTTCGAACGGCTCAAGATCCGGCCGCTGGCCCGCCTCTGCATCCACTGCCAGCGCCGCCACGAGATCGCCTGACGGGCCCGCGCGCGGTCAGGGCCTCCACGGCGAGACGGCCGTGGAGGCCCTGGCGGCGTCGCGTGCGAACGTCATTGACGCGCCCTGCTCCAGATATTACGGTCAAGGCCGATATCCAGCATGGAGGTACTACATGAGCAATTTAGCGCGCGCCGCCCGGATGCCCCGATGAGGCACCTGCTCGCCGGAATGCTGCCGGCGCTCCTGGTGGCCGCGGCGCTGGCCGTCCCCGCCCGCGCGGCCGACCTGCGCATCGCCAACGACAGCTTCGACGACGGCCTGACCGGCTGGAGCGGCTCGCACAGCCAGGGCGGCGTCACCGCCGTGACGTGGGACGGCCGCACGGCCGCCCGCGTGACCGACACCGCCGCCAACGCCGCCTACGGCAGGGAGAGCCTGCCCGGCCCGCCCGCCACGGCCGGCACCCGCTACACCGCCTACGCCAAGGTTTGGGCCGAGACCGGAACCGCCGACTTGTACCTCAGGTTCCGCGATTCGTCGGGCCGGCTCCTGAGCACCGCGTACGCCTCCGCCTCCGGCGGCCACTGGAACACCGTCGCCACCACGGCCGTCGCGCCCACCGGCACGGCGACGGTCTCCGCGCTCATCTACTCCGGCGTCGGCAACGTGGGCACCGCCTACTGGGACGAGGTCCTGATCACCAAGGACTCCACCGACCTCGGCATCCAGCTCGAGAGCAGCGTCCCCAACGCCACCACGTTCGACGCCGCCAACGCCTACGCCCTCTACACCGGCACCGAGGACACCAACCCGCAGCTCGCCGTCATCGACCTGGCCACGGAGAAGGTGACCAGGAAGATCACCATCCCCGACAGCGCGAGCTCGCCCACGGTGGGCGGCTGGGCCGCGGCCACCGCGACGGACGGCCGGATCTACCTCGGCACCTACCCCAACTCCATCCTCTACCGGTACGTCCCGGGCCAGACGTCCGTCACCGGCCTCGGCCGGGCGGAGGGCGGCTACTCCTTCATCTGGGACCTGGAGCCGGGAGCGGGCGGCAAGGTGTACGGCGGCACCTACAACGACGGCCGCTACTTCAAGTACGACGACAACGCCTTCACCACCATCGGCAGCGTCCCGATCGCGCCCGGCGCCGAATACGTGCGCAGCATCGCCCACGACCCCGCCGCGGGCGCCACCTACCTGGGCACGGGCACGAACGCCGCCCTGGTCAGGTACGACAACGTCACGGGCCGCAAGGACGACCTGCTGCCCGCCGCGTACGCGCACAACTCCATGGTCGGCGGCCTCACCTGGACCGGCGGCCGGCTGCTCGCCTGGATCGACCGCACGCTGCTCGTCCTGCGCGTCACCGCGAACGCCGACGGCTCGTACGCCGCCGTCACCGAGGCCACGCTCCCCGACGCGGACCTGCACCACTCCCCCGCCCACGACGGCAAGATCTGGTACGTCCAGGACGGCGAGCTGCGCTCCTACGACCTGGCGGCCAGGACCACGCAGGCCACCGGCGTCCGCCCCGGCCTGGAGGTCACCGGCTACACCTGGACGGGCGGCACGCTGACCGGTCTCGGCGCGGCCGGGGACGGCACCCGGATCTTCAAGTACACCCCCGCCACGGGCCAGTGGAGCAGCCGCCTGGTGAGCGGCGCGCCCGTGCTGCCCGCCGCGATCAACGCCCTGGGCGCGGGCCCCGACGGCAAGATCTACACCGGCGGCTACCTGACCGGCGGCACCGGCGTCTACGACCCGATGCGCGGCGACGCCGACGACACCGGCCCGGACTCCCTGACGCGCACCGGGCTGAGCCAGACCGACAGCATGCTGGCCCACGACGGCCGCCTCTACATCGCCACCTATCCCTCGGCGCGGCTCCACGTCTACGAGCCCGGCGGCTCCTGGCCGCCCGAGCACCTCTACACGGGCGGCGAGGCGGGCGACAAGGCCGACGACTGCGAGCCGGGCAAGGGCCCGCCGCCGCAGGACCGGCCGTACGCGCTGGCCGCCGCCCCCGACGGCACGCTGTTCATGGGCACGGTCCCCAAGTACGGCAAGCGCAGCGGCGCGCTCACCGTCTACCGGCAGGGCGCGGGCCGGACCTTCTGCGTGGCGCCGGACCAGGCGGTGGTCTCCCTGGCGTACGCCGGAGGCAGGGTGTGGGGCGGCACCTCCACGCGCGGCGCGCTCGGCGTCAACCCGGTCTACGCGCCGGGCGCCTCGGCCACGCTGTTCTCCCACGACCCCGCCACCGGCCAGACCCGGCTCCACCCGCTCCCGATCGACGCCCCCACGGCCGTCACCGCGCTGACCGAGGTGGACGGCCAGGTGTGGGGGCTGGCCGGGGGGTGGCTGTTCACGTTCGACCCGGCCCACCCGGAGACGATCGCGGTCAGGCGGCTGTTCGCCGACCCCGACTACGCCAACAGGCCGGGCCTGGCCTGGCGCGACGGCGTCCTGCTCACGGTGGCCAAGGACCCCCGGCACGTGTACGGCACCTCGGGCGACCAGATCTTCAGGATCGACAGGTCCACGAAGGCGATGACCGTGCTCAAGACCGACCCCGGCATGGACGGGCTCACGGCCGACGGGTTCGGCGACCTGTACTACAAGGTCGGCGACCGCCTGCGCCGCCTGACCGTGACCTGAGGCGTGACCTGAGGCGTGACCTGAGGCGTGACCTGAGGCGTGACCTGAGGCGTGACCTGAGCCGGAACGGCGCGGAACCGTGTGGAACGCCTTCCCCATGAGGATCCCGGGACGGCCCGGGACCTGCTTTCAGGGGGAAACCACATGAACATCAAGAAAGCCGCGGTCATCGCCGCCGCCGTCGTGCTCACCGGGCTCGGGATGTCCGGGGCGGCGTCGGCCCAGACCGCGGGTCCGATTCCGCGGGCCGTCAACGGCCCGGTCACCTGCACGCTCCAGACCTTCAACACCGGCAACTTCGTGACGGCGGTCGGCGGCGGCGGACGAACGACGGACGTCGTCCACACCGACGCGACGCAGGCCCTGGCCTGGGAGAGGTTCACGCTCGTCGACTCCGGCGACGGGAGCTCCCCCATCCGGTACGGCATCAAGACCGTCAACGGCCGCTACCTCACCGCGGTGGGCGGCGGCAACCGGGTCACCGACGTCATCCACTCGGACGCCACCCAGTTGCTGGCCTGGGAGAAGTTCCAGTTCGTCTCCCAGGGCAACGGCGTGTACGCCATCCGCACCATCGACGGCCACTTCCTGACCGCCGTCGGCGGCGGCGGCAGGGTCACCGACGTCGTCCACTCCAACGCGACCGTGGCGCGGTCGTGGGAGTGGTTCCGGGTGTTCTGCACGATCTGAACACCTGAGCGCTAGGCATCCGGCACGGCCTCGCCGCACGGCGGGGCCGTGCCGTTTGTGCAGGGCGGTCTTGACACGGCGGGCGGGTTTTGAAAACTTCCTTAACAGATCGACCGTTGACAACGTTGTCAGCACCCCCCGAAGCCGCTGAGAGGTCCCCCCGATGAAGCACTCTCACCGACGCTCTTTCCTGACCGCACTCTTATCCGCCTTCGCGGCGATCATCTTCGCCGCACCCGCAGCAGCAGCCTGGACGATGCAGACCAACACAGACCCCATCCCGAATCCGGGCCCTTCGGGCACCCCGGCCCCGACCACGTCCTACAGCCCGCCTCCCGACCCGCGCACGGGCGAACCGGCCCCGTCCGCGGCCGAGGCGCAACGAGCGGCCCGCGACGGGCAGGCGCTGGCCCAGGACGAGGGCGCGGCCTTCGCGACCTCGTTCGAGCCCGGCGACCCGCAGCCGACCTGGGTCAACACCACCGAGACCAACGCCCGCGGCGCCAAGAAGGCCGCCAACGTCACCGGCAGCCTGCCCGGAGGCATCGAGGGCAGCGTCTCCGACAAGGTCACCCAGGTCGGCGCCAGCGGCGAGTACGCCGCCGCCGGCGAGGTGAAGGAGAACCTGGCCGACGGCGACGTGAACACCAAGTGGCTGGTGTTCACCGCCACCGGCTGGGTGCGGTACACCCTGTCCGAGCCGGTCGCGGTCGTGCACTACGCGCTCACCTCCGCCAACGACTCCCCCGAGCGCGACCCGCGCGACTGGCAGCTCCAGGGCTCCCAGGACGGGCAGACCTGGACGACCCTCGACACCCGCACGGGCGAGACGTTCCCGGCCCGCCTGCAGCGCAGGGAATACCGCTTCGCCAACACGACCGCCTACGCCCACTACCGGCTGAACATCACCCGCATCGGCAGCGGCGCGACCCTGCAACTGGCCGAGTGGGAGCTGTCGGACGGAAGCACCGGCCCCCGGCCGGTCAGCGACATGCGCAGCCAGATCGGCACGGGCCCGAACGGCGGCTTCGTCTCCAAGCCGCGCGCCGGCTTCTCCGGGCTGCGCGCCTTCCAGTACGCGGGCAGCACCACCTCCCAGGACGGCGGATACTCCACCAACAAGGTGTTCGAGGTGGACATCCCGGTCACCCCGGCCATGGAGCTGTCCTACGTGGTCTTCCCGGAGTTCACCGCGGCCGACCTGCGCTACCCCAGCACCTACGTCTCCGTGGACCTGCTGTTCCAGGACGGCACCTACCTCAGCGACCTGAAGGCCGCCGACCAGCACGGGGCCCGGCTGGCGCCGCGCGCGCAGGGCGAGTCCAAGACCCTGTACGCCGACCAGTGGAACTTCAAGCGCGCCCCCATCGGCGAGGTGGCCAAGGGCAAGCGGATCAAGCGCATCCTGGTGGCCTACGACAGCCCGGCGGGACCGGCCGGGTTCCGCGGCTGGGTGGACGACATCAAGATCGTCTCCGAGCGGCAGCGGCAGCCGTACGAGGGCCGCGGGTCGCGCGACGCCCAGACCGGGCCCGCGCAGTACGTGGTGACCACCCGGGGCACGCATTCCACGGGCGGTTTCTCGCGCGGCAACAACTTCCCGGCCACGGCGGTGCCGCACGGGTTCAACTTCTGGACGCCGATGACCAACGCCGGCTCCACGAGCTGGCTGTACGAGTACCACCGGGCCAACAACGCCGCCAACCTGCCCGAGATCCAGGCGTTCACCGCCAGCCACGAGCCCAGCCCGTGGATGGGCGACCGGCAGACCTTCCAGTTCATGCCCTCGGTGGCCGCCGGGGTGCCGGACCCGTCGCGTACCGCGCGGGCGCTGCCCTTCCGGCATGAGCGCGAGGTCGCCCGCCCGCACCTGTACGCGGTCACCTTCGACAACGGCCTCAAGACCGAGATCGCGCCGACCAACCACGCGGCGATGACCCGCTTCACCTTCCCCGGCTCCTCGGCCAAGCTGATCTTCGACAACGTCGGCAACAGCGGCGGCCTGACCCTCGACACGTCCGGCGGCGTCGTGACCGGCTACTCGGACGTGCGCAGCGACCTGTCCACCGGGGCCGCGCGGATGTACTTCTACGCCGTCTTCGACCGCCCGGTCACCGGCGGCGGCAGGCTGACCGGTCAGGGCCGTGACAACGTCCTGGGCTACCTGGCCTTCGACGCGGGCACGGCGCGCACGGTGACCATGCGCATCGCGTCCTCGCTGATCAGCGTGGAGCAGGCCAGGCACAACCTGGAGCTGGAGCTGGCCGCCACCGACACGCTGGAGACGGTCAGTGAGCGGGCGCGCGAGGCGTGGGACGCCAAGCTCGGCGTCATCGAGGTGGAGGGGGCGAGCGACGACCAGCTCGTCACGCTCTACTCCAACCTGTACCGGCTGTTCCTCTATCCCAACTCCGGCCACGAGAACACCGGCACCGCCGCCGCGCCGGTCTACAAGCATGCCGTCCAGTCCTCCACCACCACCCCGCCCCCCGCCCGCGTGGCGGACGGGAAGGTGTACGTCAACAACGGCTTCTGGGACACCTATCGGACGACGTGGCCCGCGTACGCGCTGCTCACGCCGGAGGCGGCCGGGGAGATGGTCGACGGGTTCGTCCGCCAGTACGAGGACGGCGGCTGGATCGCCCGCTGGTCCTCGCCCGGCTACGCCGACCTGATGGTCGGCACGAGCTCCGACGTCGCCTTCGCCGACGCCTACCTCAAGGGCGTGACCGGCTTCGACGCCAAGGCCGCGTACGAGGCCGCCGTCAAGAACGCCACGGTCTCCCCGCCCGCCCGCCACGTGGGCCGCAAGGGCCTGCCGACCTCCGTCTTCCTCGGGTACACGAGCATCCAGTCCACGGGCGAGGCCATGTCGTGGGCGATGGACGGCTACATCAACGACTTCGGCATCGCGAACATGGCCAAGGCCCTGGCCGAGAAGGCGACCGGCGCGGAGCGGGCCCGCTACCTGGAGGAGCACGAATACTTCCGCAACCGGGCCCTGAACTACGTGCACATGTTCGACCCGGCGGTGGGCTTCTTCCAGGGCCGCAACGCCGACGGCTCCTTCCGCCGCAAGCCGGGCGCGTACGACCCGCGTACGTGGGGCTTCGACTACACCGAGACCAACGGCTGGAACATGGCCTTCCACGTCCCGCAGGACGGCCGCGGCCTGGCCAACCTGTACGGCGGCGCGGACAAGCTGGCGGACAAGCTGGACGCGTTCTTCGCCGATCAGGAGACGGCGATGTTCCCCGGCTCGTACAACGGCATCATCCACGAGATGCGCGAGGCCAGGGACATCCGGATGGGCCAGTACGGGCACAGCAACCAGCCCTCGCACCACATCGCCTACATGTACGACCACGCCGGGCAGCCGTGGAAGACCCAGGAGAAGGTGCGCGAGGCGCTGTCGCGCCTGTACCTGGGCAGCGAGATCGGCCAGGGCTACCCGGGCGACGAGGACAACGGGGAGATGTCGGCCTGGCAGGTCTTCAGCGCGCTGGGCTTCTACCCGCTGCAGATGGGCAGCCCGTACTACGCGATCGGCTCACCGCTGTTCAAGAAGGCGACCGTGCACCTGGGCGGCGGCAAGAAGCTGGTGATCAAGGCGCCCGGCAACAACGCCCGCAACGTGTACGTGCACGGCGTGAAGGTCGACGGCAAGGCGTGGGACAAGACGTACCTGCCGCACGACCTGCTCGCCAAGGGCGGCGAGCTGGAGTTCACGATGGGGCCCAGACAGTCGCGCTGGGGCACCGGCAAGGACGCCGCCCCGCCGTCGATCACCGGTGACGACCGCGTGCCCGAGCCGCTGCACGACCTCACCGGGCCGGGGCGCGGCACGGCGTCGGCGGCCGGCGGCGCGGACGTGAAGGCGCTGTTCGACGACGACTCGGGCACCCGGGCGGCGCTGCCCGCGTGGGTCCAGTACGCCTTCGGCGAGCAGCGGGAGGCCCGCTTCTACACGCTCACCTCCGGCGCCGGCCAGCCGTCCGAGGACCCGGCCGGATGGGTCCTGGAGGGCTCGGCCGACGGGACCGCGTGGAAGGTGCTCGACGAGCGGTCCGGCGAGAGTTTCCCGTGGCGGCTGCAGACCCGGCCCTTCAAGATCGCCGAGCCGGGCGCGTACGCCCACTACCGGATCAGGTTCACCGGGGGCACGTCGCTCGCGGAGATCGAGCTGCTCGCCCCCGCCCCTCCGGCCACCTCGGCACTGTCCATCGAGGCCGCCGGAGTCTTCGCCGCGCCGGGCGGGACGGTGACGCTGCCGGTGACCGTCTCCAACCACGCCGACCGGCCCGCGACCGGCCGGCTGACCGCGACCGCACCCCAGGGCTGGACCGTCCAGCCGGCGGCCGCCGACTTCGGCCCCATCGCGCCCGGAGCGTCGCAGAAGGTGACGTTCCAGGTGACGCTCCCGGCGACGGCGGGCGCGGGCAGCCACCCGATCCGCTTCGCCACGGGACAGGCGAGCGAGCAGGTGGCGGTCACGGTGCTCGGCGACACCGTGGAGTTCACGCCCGGCACCTCCGCCGAGGCTCCCTGGCTGCTGGAGGAGGACGGGTCCCAGCTCGACGGCGAGGTGTACGACGGCCGCGCCCGTTTCACCGACGGCACCAGCCACGCCACCTACCGGTTCGAGCTGCCGGCCCAGGTGAGCGGAGGTTCGCTGACGCTGGACATCGGCAACCAGTTCCTGGTCCAGGTCTCGGCCGACAACCGGACCTGGCGGACGGTGCTGCAGGAGAGCGCCAACGTACGCGATCTGTCCAACCGGGCACAGCGCCCGCTCGACCTCAACGAGCTGCGCGGGACGGCCCAGACCTTCTACCTGCGCGTCGCGGACAGCCAGCCGCAGGACGGCTGGGGGTCCTGGCTCGCCCGGGTGCGTCTGGACCTGCGGCGCTCATGACGACCGTGCCCGGGACGCCCGGCGTCCCGGGCACGCTCTGATGTCACCCGTCCCGTGCCCCCTTGGCGGGACGGGGCCCGCTACTTCACGGGCCGGTCGTAGATCCCGACGGCCCACCTGCCCGGCCGCTCCCCGATCTCCTCGGACAGCCGCTCAAGCACCTTGGGCTGTGACAACCCCCAGGTGACGATGTGCTCCGCGCACTCCTTCATGCCCTTGGGGCAGGCCACGGTGTCCTTCACCACCTCCTCGACGGGCGCGTCCGCCGGGAAGACCCAGACCTTCATGGACTGTGGCCCCTCCAGCCAGTCGGAGGGCACCGACTTCTCGTCGCCGTGACCACCCACCCCGTCCTTGCACCGCCCGCTCGAACCGCCCTGTTCGCCGTTCTTCAGCCGCTGCTGGAGGACCACCCACGCCTCGGGATCGTCGCAGACCACCTTGAACCCGGTGTCGTGACTGGCGGGCGTGAACGTCACCGTCTGGGCGGCGCCCATCGTGTCGAACCGCTGGGAGTCCAGAAGGGGCATGGCGAACTTCGTCGCCCCCAGCACCACCTGGAACTCCTCCGGCGGCTTCGGGCCCGGCTCGACGACCTCGGCCGAGTCCACAGGAGGCTGGGCGGCCACCGACGGGATCGCCTGAGGTCCGATCAGCAGGCTGTTCGCCAGCCCGACGGCGGCGACGGCGCAGGCCAGCGTCGCCCCGGCCGTCAGCATCCGCCGGGTACGGCGTATGCGGCGGCCCCGCCGTACGATCGCGTCGAGGTGGGCGGGCGGTTCGCCGTGATCCCGCGCCTGGCTGTGCTCGGTCAGGAATCTCCGCAGATCGGTCTCTGTGTGCCTCATCGCTGAACCTCCTCCAAGTTCATGCACTGGATGTCCGGATCGACGCGAAGACGGGTGAGGGCCCGGTTGAGCTGGCTCTTCACCGCACCCAGCGAGCAGCCGACGATGTCGGCGACCTGGGTCAGCGTCCGTCCCTCGAAGTAGTGCAGGACGATCACGGCTCGCTGGCGTGGCGAGAGCGCGCCGATCGCGCTCCACATCGCGTCCTGATCGTCCACCTCGGCGGCCGAGTCGCGTGGGTCGGCCGCCTCAGGGATGCTCTCGGCCGGCACCTCCCCGCGCCAGCGCCTGCGCCACCAGGACGCGTGGGTGTTCACGATGATCCGGTAGACGTACGGATCGGGGTTGCCCTCGATCCGCCGCCAGGCCAGCCACGCCTTCGCCAGCGCGGTCTGCACCACGTCCTCGGCGGTACCCCAGTCCCGGGTGAGGAGATATGCCATCCGGCACAGCCGCAGGTGCCGCTGCGCCACATACTCGGCGAACCCGTCGTTCATCCATCATCTCCGTCTCGTCGCCTCCGGCGTTCACTACCGCTTGGCAGGCGCGTCCGGTTGACAGCATGACGCGGCCGATTTCCCGGCCGCCCCCGCCTCCCACGGCGACCGGGCCGTCCGACGACCGCCACGACCCCTCTGATGTGCGGAAATGAGAGGATGTTCGATATGAACGTGCGCAGCAGGAACAACGTTCAGGTGATCGGGCGCAAGGGCGGCCCGGTCGTCATGCTCGCCCACGGTTTCGGCTGCGACCAGAACCTGTGGCGGCTGGTGGTGCCCGTCCTGGCCGAGGAGTCCGAGGTGGTGCTCTTCGACTACGTGGGCTCGGGCCGGTCGGACCTGTCGGCCTGGCGCGAGGAGCGGTACGCCGTCCTCGACGGCTACGCCGAGGACGTCCTCGACATCTGCCGCGAGCTGGACCTGCGCGACGTGGTGTTCGTGGGCCATTCGGTCAGCGCCATGGTCGGGGTGATGTGCGCGGCCCGCGAGCCGGCCCGGTTCGCGAAGCTGGTGCTGCTCGTCCCCTCCCCCTGCTACATCGACCACCTCGACTACCGGGGCGGGTTCAGCGCCGAGGACATCGACGAGCTGCTCGACTCGCTGGAGGCCAACTACCTGGGCTGGTCGGCCACCATGGCGCCGCTGATCATGGGCAACCCGGACCGGCCGGAGCTGGCCGAAGAGCTGATCAACAGCTTCTGCCGTACCGATCCGAACATCGCCAGGGTCTTCGCGCGCACCACGTTCCTCACCGACAGCCGCGCCGACCTGGCCACCGTGCGCGTGCCGACGCTGATCCTGGAGTGCGCCGAGGACGCGATCGCCCCGCGCGAGGTGGGCGCCTACGTGCACCACGCGATCCCGGGCAGCCGTCTCATCACGCTGGCGGCCACCGGGCACTGCCCGCAGCTCAGCGCCCCCGAGGCCACCGCCGCCGCCATCGCCGCCTTCGTCCGGGAAAGCCCGTCATGAAGGGCGGGGAGCACGCGGCCTACGCCGCGCTGCTGGAGGTCAGCGCCGAAGACCTGTACGAGAACGCCCCATGCGGCTATCTGTCCACGCTCATGGACGGGAGGATCGTCAAGGTCAACGAGACCCTGCTGTCCTGGCTCGGCCGCACCCGCGACGAGCTCGTGGGCCGGCGGCGCTTCGCCGACCTGCTGACCGTCGGCGGCCGGATCTACCACGAGACCCACTTCGCGCCGCTGCTGCGCATGCAGGGCGAGATCAGCGGCATCGCGCTGGAGCTCAAGGCCGCCGACGGCACACGCCTGCCGGTCCTGGTCACCTCCACGGTGAAGACCGGCGACGACGGCGAGCCGCTGCTGGTCCGCAGCACGATCTTCGACGCGAGCGACCGGCGCGCGTACGAGATCGAGCTGCTGCGCGCCCGCATGGAGGCCGAGGAGGCCCGCGCCGCCGCCGAACGGGCCCGGGAGGCCGCGGAGCAGGCGCGCGAGGCGGCCCAGTACGAGCACGAGCACCTCCAGGGCGTGCTCGCCACGCTGCAGCGCAGCCTGCTGCCGCCGTCGCTGCCGGACGTGCCGGGGCTGGAGGCCGTCGCCTACTACCACACGGCCTCCCCTGACAACCTGGGCGGCGACTTCTACGACCTCTACCCGCTGGGGGACGGCCGCTGGGGCTTCTTCCTCGGCGACGTGAGCGGCAAGGGCCCCGGCGCGGCGGCCGTGACCTCGCTGGCCCGCTACACGCTGCGGGCCGCCGCCCTGCACGACCCCGCCCCCGCCGCCCTCCTGTCCACCCTCAACACCGCCATGTACGCGGGGCGCAGCGGCGAGGAGGGCCGCTACTGCACGATCATCACGGGCGTCCTCACCCCCACCGGCGACGGCTTCACCGTCACGCTGGCCAGCGGCGGCCACCCGCCACCCCTCCTGCTGTACGCCGACGGCCGCGCCGGTTACCTCCCCACCACCGGCGGGACGCTCATCGGTCTGCTGGCCGAGGCGCCCTCGACGACCGTGGAGACACGGCTGCGACCCGGCGACACGCTGCTCCTCTACACCGACGGCCTCATCGAGGCCCGCACCGACGACTCACCCGAAACCCCGGACGACGCACCCGACGACGCGCCGGACGACGACGGTCGCTACGGCGAGCACGCTCTGCGGATCTTCGCCGCGCATCTCGCCCCCGCGACGCCCGGCGGTGTCATCGCCGCGATGGCGGCCCTGCTGGACGATCTGGGCGAGGGCCTCGACGACGACACCGCGCTCCTGGCCCTCGGCGTGCCGCGCGCTCCGATCGCGTGAAGGTCATCGTCCGGCGGCGGTGAGCCGGCTCAGCAGCGCGTTCGCGGCCGGATTGGCCAGGCTGGGGCCGCGCCCGGCCAGGACCACGGTCCTGAGCGGGTCGGGCTGGCGGATGTTCACGCCGGGCAGGCCGGGCATCGACGCGGCGAACCCGTGGGGCCTGGCCGGGTCAGGTGAGCGAGCCGGTGTCCGCGTGGGAGGGGCCGGTCTCCACCTGGTGGAGCGTGCCGAACAGCGGCCAGACCAGAGCGGCCATCTCGGCGGGGGTGCGGGGACAGCCGCGGTGCAGCCAGTCGGCGGCCACGCCGATGAGCGCCCCCGCGGTGAACGCGGCCGGGACGTCGTGCGGGCCGTCCGGCGGCAGGCCGGCGTATTGCGGCAGCTCACCGCCGACGACGGCCTGGTGCAGGCGGTCGTGGATGGCCGCGGTGGCCCGGCGGCGGATGTGGTCGGCGACGCGCGCGCTGCCCTGCGGCCCCAGCAGTGCGCGGTAGAGCCCGGCGTGCTCGGCGAGGCTGGCGAAGAACGCCTCCAGTGACTGGGTCGCCTCGGGCCCCGGGTTCGCCGCGTCGATGTCGGCGCCCGGCAGGGACTCGATCAAGTTGTCGATCATCGCGGTGCAGGCGGCCTCGGCCAGCTCGTGCACGTCGCGGTAGTGGTCGTAGAAGGTCGAGCGGCTCACTTCGGCACGTTCGGCGACGTCGGCGACGGTGATCCGGGACAGGTCCTGCTCCTCGACGAGTTGGAGGAGCGCGCGTGCCAGGGCCGTGTGAGTGCGGCGCACGCGCCGGTCGCCCGGGGGCGTGTTGCTGTTCTTAGTCGTGGCCACGCCTTTCACCTTACCTTCACCCTACATGTGCAGGATTTCCGACACGTGTAGGGTAACCTGGTCTCACGGGACGACCGAAAGGACACGTCATATGCGGATTCGCGTACGCCGGGGTGCCGCCCTGTGACGCCCCCCGAGCGCATCCTGATCGTCGGCGCGTCGGCCGCCGGGCTGAGCACGGCCGAGGCGCTGCGGCGGCACGGCTTCGAGGGCCGGTTGACGCTGCTGGGTGCCGAGCTCCACTCGCCTTACGACCGCCCGCCGCTGTCGAAGCAGGTGCTGGCCGGCGACTGGGAGCCGGGCCGGGCCCAGCTCCGTACGCGGGCGCAGCTCGACGGGCTGAACGCCGAGTTCGCGCTGGGCGAGCCCGCCGCCGCGCTGGACGCGGCGGCCCGCGCCGTCACCACCGCCTCCGGCCGTGTGCTGCGGGCCGACGCCGTGGTCATCGCCACCGGCCTGACCCCGCGGCGGCTGCCCGGCCAGGACGGGCTCGCGGGCGTGCACGGGCTGCGCGGTCTCGACGACGCGCTCGCGCTGCGCGCCCACCTGACCGCCGCCAGGCGGCTCGTGGTCGTCGGCGAAGGGGTGCTGGGCGCGGAGATCGCCGCCACCGCCCGCGCCATGGGCCTGGACGTCACGCTCGCCGGCATGGGCTCCACCCTGCTCGGCGACCAGGTCGGCGACGTGATCGGCGCGAGGCTGGCCCGTACGCACACCGAGCGCGGCGTACGGCTGCGGCTCGGCGTCGCGGTCGAGGGGCTGGCGGGCGCCGACGGCCGCGTCACCGGCGTGCGGCTGGCCACCGGCGAGCTCCTGCCCGCCGACGCGGTCGTGGTGGCCATCGGTTCGCGGCCGGGGACCGGCTGGCTCGAGGGCAGCGGGCTCACCGTGGGCGACGGCGTGGAGTGCGACACGCGCTGCCGCGCGGCCGAGGGCGTCTACGCCGTCGGGGACGTGGCCCGCTGGGAGCACGAGGGTCTCGGCCGGCGGCTGCGCCTGGAGAACCGTACCAACGCGACCGAGCAGGCCCAGGTGGTGGCGGCCAACCTGCTCGGGGCCGATCGGCCGTACACGCCGGTCCCGTACTTCTGGACCGACCAGTACGACGTCAAGATCCAGGCCCACGGCCTCCCGTCACCGGCGGCCGAGGTCGGCATCACCGACGGCGACCCGGCGGACGGCCGCTTCACCGCCGTCTACCGGGAGGACGGCCAGGTCACCGGAGTGCTCGGCTGGAACATGGCCAAGCAGGCCCGCCTGCTGCGGCAGCAGTGCCTCGGCGCCTGGCAGACCGCCCCGCCCCTGGCCCGCGCGTGACGCCCGTTCGCGGGCGACCAACCATCCCCTCACAAGGAGAACTCCTCATGAGTGTCGACGAGCAGGTCCTGCGCTACCCGATCCCCGCCGACGCGGCCCTGGAGCCGCCCGCGGAATGGGCGGAGCTGCGCAGCAAGTGCCCGGTGGCCCACGTGACGCTGCCCAGCGGCGACCAGGCGACGCTGCTGACCCGGTACGACGACGTCAAGGAGGTGCTCGCCGACCCGCGCTTCACCCGTCAGCTCAACGCGCCCGACGCGGCCCGCCTGTCGGCCGAGGGCGGCGGGGTGTTCAGCAGCGAGTTCGCGGCGATCATCCCCGACGGCGGCGAGGAGCACCAGCACTGGCGGCGCCTGGTCGGCCGGTGGTTCACCGCCAAGCGCATGGCGGCCCTGCGGCCCTCGATGGCCAGGATCGCCGAGGAGCTCATCGACGAGATGGTGGAGCGCGGCGCCCCCGGCGACCTCAAGGCCGCGCTGGGCTTCCCGCTGCCGGTGTACGTCATCTGCGACATGCTCGGTGTGCCGGCCGAGGACCGGGACCGGTTCTCGTACTGGTCCGACACCCTGCTCAACCTGACCCGCTACGGCAAGGAAGAGATCGACGCCGCGCAGGCCGCGTTCTTCCAGTACATGTCCGAGCACGTCGCCGCCAAGCGCGCCGAGCCGGGCGACGACCTGCTGAGCGAGCTGATCGCGGTCGGCGGCCCCGAGGACGGCGGGCTGAACGACCTGCAGATCCTGGTCACCGGCATGGCGCTGCTGGTCGCCGGGCACGAGACCACCGCCAACATGATCGGCAAGATGGTCTCCATGCTGCTGGCCGACCGCGGCCGGTGGGAGCAGTTGCTGGCCGACCCGAAGCTGATCCGCACGGCGGTGGAGGAGACGCTGCGGCTCGACGCCAACTCCGGCTTCGGCCTGCCGCGCTACCTGCGCGAGGAGACCGAGGTCAGCGGTACGGTCCTGCCGCGCGGCACCACCGTGGTGTGCAGCATGGCCGCGGCCAACCGCGACGAGACCGCCTTCGAGGCCGCCGACCAGATGGACCTCAGCCGCAGCCCGAACACGCACCTGTCCTTCGGGGCCGGCGCCCACTCCTGCCTGGGCCAGTCGCTGGCCCGTACCGAGCTGCAGGTCGTGCTCGAGGTGCTGCTGCGCAAGCTGCCGGCCCTGGAGCTGGCCGTGCCGGTGGAGGAGCTGGAGCGCGTCGAGGGGCTCGCCGTCGGCGGCCTGCGTACGGTGCCGGTCCGCTGGTGAACCCGACCACAAGAGAGGAACCCGTTTCATGAAGATCATCGTCGACGAGGACAAATGTTGCGGCGCCGGGCAGTGCGTGCTGATCGCGCCCGACGTGTTCGACCAGCGCGAGGACGACGGCATCGTCATCCTGCTCGAACCGGAGCCGGGCGAGGACCAGCATGTCCTGGTACGCGAGGCCGCCGCGGTCTGTCCCGCCGCGGCCATCGAGGTCAACGAGCAGGCGTGAGCCGATGAACCGGCAGGTGGCAGTGATCATCGGCGTCGGCGGCATGGGCCGGGCCGTCGCAGAGCGCGTGGGCGCCGGGGCCCGGCTGCTGGTCGCGGACTTCGACCAGGAGTCGCTGGACTCGGTCACCGAACGGCTGCGGGACCAGGGCCATGACGTGACCCCGCAGCGCGTCGACGTCTCCTCACGGGAGTCGGTCGCCGCGCTCGCCGCGCGGGCGGCCTCGCTGGGGGAGGTCCGGTCCGTGGTGCACACGGCCGGGCTGTCTCCGGTGCAGGCGCCCGTACCGGCGATCCTGGCGGTCGACCTGCTCGGGGTCGCGCTGGTGCTGGAGGAGTTCGGCCAGGTCGTCGCCGCCGGTGGGGCCGGCGTGGTCATCGCGAGCATGGCCGGGCACTTCCAGCCCGCCCTCTCCGGCGATGACGCGCTGCGCCTGGCCACCGTGCCGGCCGGCGAGCTGCTGTCCCTGCCGGTCACCGCCGAGAGCCGCTTCGCCGACTCCGGCAGCGCCTACGGCTTCGCCAAGCAGGCCAACCATCTGCGCGTCCAGGCCGCGAGCACGGCGTGGGGGGCCAGGGGCGCCAGGATCAACTCGATCAGCCCCGGCGTCATCGCCACCCCCATGGGGCGGGCCGAGCTGGACAGTGAGCATGGCGCGATCATGAAGGCGATGGTGGACGCCTCCAACGCCGGCCGGGTCGGCACCCCCGCCGACATCGCCGCCGCCGTCGACTTCCTGCTCGGCCCCGCCGCCGCGTTCATCTCCGGAACGGACCTGCTCGTGGACGGCGGTGTCATCGCCGCCGCCCGCACCGGCCGACTCGGCTGACAGCGACCGCGGCACCGCAGGGAGCCCGGAGCCCGGCGATGAGCTCCGCCGGCACGGACGCCCGGCCTCCTCCCCCGGCATGATCCTGCGACCGCCGGGAAAAGAGCCGATCCGGAATCAGGTGCGTGCCGCCGCGATCACCCGCAGCAGGGCCTGGTGCAGGTCCTGCAGCTCTTCGAGCTCCATCCCGAGGCGGGCCACGATGGCCGGCGGGATCTTCTCCGCCTCGGCCCGCAACCGGCGGCCGGTGGGGGTCAGGGTGACGGCCAGGGCGCGCTCGTCCTGGGCGTTGCGCTCGCGGTGGAGGTAACCCAGGGCCTGGAGCCGCTTGAGCAGGGGCGACAGGGTGCCGGGGTCGAGCTGGAGCAGCTCCCCCAGCTCCTTGACCGAGAGGGGCTCCTGCTGCCAGAGCGCGAGCATGACCAGGTATTGCGGGTGCGTGAGCCCCATGGGCTGCAGCAGCGGCCGGTAGAGCCCGATCACGCTGCGCGAGGCGATGCTCAGGGCGAAGCACACCTGGCGCTCCAGAGCCAGGGGATCTGTTGTCTCTGTCACAGGCTCCATCCGTTGCGCCTCCAACGGCTTCTGGTAAATTACTTTGTGCACCAACTAATAGCCTACAAAATACCCTCACGCAAACGAAGGGCATCCTGGTGTTTCACCGCAAGCCACTCGAGGAGCGCATCGCCGAGCGCCAGGCCAAGCTCCGCCCCCTTGAGGAGGGCAAGCACTTCGAGCACGGCCCCGCCAAGTTCATCTTCGTCACGCTGATCGCCGCGGTCGTGCTCATGCACGTGGTGGGCCTGGCCGTCGTCATGCACTTCTACTCCTGACGAGCGGCGCTCCGGCATATCCCCCGCGTACGCGGGAAGCTCCTATGGGCCCACATGAGATGCCGCGAAGTGCGCGAAAGGAGTCCGGACATGGCCCACGAGAACGGCACGGCAGGCCGGCCCGAGACGATCAAGCTGATCGTGGACATCGCCACCGACAGTGCGGACTCCACCGTCTGGGACGTCGTCGACACGGGCATCCCGGTGACGGCGTGGCGCACGATGACCGACGACGACAGGCGCAGGTGCGGCGAGGAGCACTACCGCGCGTGGGCGTCGCGCCACCTCCACGGCGGATGGGCGGTGCAGCCCGGCGGACGTCAGCGGCCCGGCCGTTTCGAGGCCGGCCGCCCCAGTGCCCACCACGCCCCACCGATGCCCGCCTGAGCCGATCGGGCTTCCCCTTCGGCTTGCCCCGCCTGTTCCCCCGCGCCCCCTTGACCGAGGAACAGCGTCATCCGTGACCGGGGGACAGCGTCATCCGCCTGAATCGGGCGGCGCGTCACCTGTCCAGCGGCGGGAATCAGCGCTGGCAGCGGCCGAAGTCGACCACGTAGGTCCCGCCGTCGCTCGCGCCGGCCCCGGCCGGGTCGGCGGCACCGGCCGCGACGCCGATGCCGACGTCGGCCATCGTCGGGCTGAGGACGATCTGGCGGTGACCGAACGTGCTGACGTACACCCACCAGCGGACGGCCGCCCTCGGCGTGCCCGCGCCGGCGCCCCACCCGGTGTAGGTGGTCTCGGCGTAGGCCCACGAGCGCGGGTTCGGGCAGTAGCCGGCGGCCGTGATGCGCGTGCCCGGCGTGGAGCCGGTCTGCGGGTTGCGGTGCGAGTCCGCGCCGGGCCGCCACCACTTCAGGGCCGCGGCGGCGTTGGCGTGCGAGAGCGCCGCGCTGTCGAGCGGCCCGTTGCGGGTCAGGGCGGCGAGCCCGGCCCTGGCGCGCTCGGCGTCGATGAGGCAGTGCACTGCCTGCCTCACCATGGTGATGTTGGCCGCCGCGGGGACCGTGTCGTAGTACGCCGCCGCGGCGGCACAGTTGGGCGCAGCGGCGGCGGGCGGGCTCAGAGCCGGGAGGGCGCCCAGGGCGACGACGCCCGCGGCTCCGAGAACCTTCATGATGCGATTCACCGCGATCTCCTTAAGTGAGGATGAACGTCCTCCAGTGATACGGCGGCGAACCGGCCGGGGCATGAGTAGCCCCTACTCACCCGTACGGGGTCCCGCCCCGTTCGGGACGGGACCCCGCGGGTGTCACAGACGGGTGGTGAACTCGTGCGTGCCCGCGCCCACCTCCTGCGGCGCGGCTCCCGGCAGGTCCACCTCGGCCACCGTGCCCGGCGGCACCGTGGCGGTGACCGTGAGCGTCTCGCCGTCCCTGACCCAGGCGACCGAGGCCGGCCCGTACGGGGTGTCGAGGCCGGCCGAGGCGTGGGTCAGCCCACCGCCGGGGCGCGGGGCGATACGCAGCCGGCCGTAACCGGGGGCGGCGGGGGCGAGACCGGCGACCGTGCGGTGCAGGAAGTCGGCCACCGCCCCGAGCGCGTAGTGGTTGAACGAGGTCATCTCGCCGGGATTGACCGACCCGTCCGGGAGGAGGCTGTCCCAGCGCTCCCAGATCGTGGTGGCCCCCATCGTGACCGGGTACAGCCACGACGGGCAGTTGCGCTGCGTGAGCAGGGCGTACGCGGTGTCGTACGCCCCCACCGCGCACAGAGCGTCGCAGACCAGCGGGGTGCCGACGAACCCGGTCCCGATGCGGTGGTCGTCGGCGGCGACCAGCTCCACCAGGCGGCGCCCGGCCCGTTCCCGCTGCCGCGGCCCGTCCAGCAGGTCCAGGCACAGGGCGAGGGCGTAGGCGGTCTGGGTGTCGCAGGCCAGCCGCCCCGACGGGGTGACGAACTCGCGCCGGAAGGCCAGGCGCACCTGCTCGGCCAGCTCCGCGTAGCGGGCGGCGTCGGCGTCGCGGCCGAGCAGCGCCGCCGTGTCGGCCACGACCTGGGCCGACCAGGCGTGGCAGGCGGTGGCGACGAGCGCGTGGTCGGTCCGCGCCTTGCCCGGCTGGTCCGGCGGCGCGGCGGGGTCGAGCCAGTCGCCGAACTGGAAGCCCTCGTCCCACAGGTGATCGTCGCCGGCGAGGGAGGCGACCTGGTCGACCCACGCCGTCATGCTGACGTACTGCCGGCGCAGCAGGTCGAGGTCGCCGAAGCGCTGGTAGAGCACCCACGGCACGAGCACCGCGGCGTCACCCCACGCGGCCGTCGGCGAGACGTCGAAGGCCAGCGGCACCCACGGCACGAAGTGCGGCACGGTGCCCACCTCGGCCTGTTCGGCGGCCAGGTCGGCGAGCCAGGAGGACAGCGGCCCGGCGCAGTCGTAGAGGAACGCGGCGGCGGGGGCGAAGACCTGGATGTCGCCGGTCCAGCCGAGCCGCTCGTCACGCTGCGGGCAGTCGGTGGGCAGGTCGACGAAGTTGCCGCGCATGCTCCAGCGGACGTTGTCGTGCAGCCGGTTCAGCAGCGGCTCCGAGCACTCGAACGTGCCGATGGGCCGCATGTCCGTGTGGCAGACGACCGCCTGGACGTCGGCCGGGTCGAGCTCGCCCGGCCAGCCGTCGATCTGGGCGTAGCGGAAGCCGTGCGTGGTGAAGCGGGGCTCCCACTCCTCGGGATCGGCGTCGCCACGCAGCGTGTACTGGTCGAACGCGGCCGCGTCGCGCAGCGGGCGCAGCGCCAGGGCGCCGTTCTCCAGGACCTCGGCGTGGCGGAGGGAGACGGTGTGCCCGGCGGGGCCCTGGACGCGGATGCGCAGGCGGCCGGCGATGTTCTGGCCGAAGTCGAGGATGGTCTCGCCGTCCGGGCCGGTGAGCACGCCGGCCACGGGGAGGGTCTCGGTGCGGCGCACGGGCGGGCCGGTCGGGGCGACGAGCAGGGCGGGGTCGTGGGCCAGGGCGTCGGCGGGCAGCCAGGAGGCGTCGTCGAAGCCGGGCCGCGACCAGCCGGTGGGCAGCAGGCGGTCGTCGTGCTTCTCGCCGTCGTACAGGCTGGTGGCGGTGACGGGGCCGCTCGCGCAGCGCCACGAGCCGTCGGTGACCACGACGTCGGTGGTGCCGTCGGCGTAGGTGACTTCGAGCTGGGCGATGAGGGCGGTGCGGTCGCCGTACAGGTCGGTCTTGCCGCCGAGGAAGCCGATGCGGCCACGGTACCAGCCGTCTGCGAGGGTGGCGCCGATGGCGTTGCCGCCCTCGCGCAGCAGGGCGGTGACGTCGTGGGTGCGGTAGCGCAGGCGGTGGCCGTAGCTGCTCCAGCCGGGGGCGAGCACGTCGTCGCCGACGACGACGCCGTTGATCTCGGCCTCGAACACGCCGTGGGCGGTGATGTACAGGCGGGCGGAGGCGACGGGGGCGCGCAGGGTGAAGTCGCGGCGCAGCAGCAGGGCGGGGCCGTCGGGCACGCCCAGCAGGTCGAGCGGCGGCGCCGCCGCCTCGGCCTGCCAGTCGGCCGGTTCCAGGAGCCCGGTCTCCACGCACGACCAGGGGCTCCAGTCGCTGGCGGAGCCGTCGGCGCCGTGGACGCGCACGCGGGCCTCGCGCCGTTCGCGCGAGCCCAGCGCCGCGCTCGGCCAGGGCACGAGCACCGACGCGCCGGACTCGACGCGGCCGGTCGTGGCGCCGTCGCCGAGCTCGATCTCGTACGCCTGCTGCCGCCAGTCCGCCAGGTCGGTCGTGACGGTCCAGGACAGGCGCGGGGCGGGCTCGCCGATGCCGAGGGGGTCTTGGTGGTGTTCGAACGTGGGCGCTGTGACGGTCAGCAAGTTGCTCCTTAGGTCAGCCCTTGATGGCGCCGGCGGTCATCCCGGCGACGATCTTGCGGTTGAAGAAGACGAACAGCAGCAGCGGCGGGATCGTGATGAGCACGATGTCCATGAACAGCAGGTTCCACTGGGTGTTGTACTGGCTCTGGAAGTTGTAGAGGGTGAGCTGGACGGTGGCGTTGTCGTCGCCGGGCAGGAAGTACAGCGGGTTGACGAAGTCGTTGAAGACGGCCACCGAGCTGGTCAGCACGACCGTGATGGTGACCGGCCGCAGCAGCGGCAGGATGACGCGGAAGAACAGCCGCAGCCCGTCGCAGCCGTCGATCATGGCGGCCTCGTCCAGTTCGCGCGGGATGGCCGCGATGAACGCCCTGAACAGCAGTACCGCGTACGACAGCCCGAAGGCGACCTCGACCAGGATCAGCCCCGGCATGGTCTTGAACAGGCCGAGCGCCTGCAGCAGCCAGATCGTGGGCACGATAGCGGGCGGGATGATCAGCCCGGACAGCACCAGGAAGTCGGCCACCCTGCCGACCTTGCCGGCCCGGCGCTGCAGCACGAACGCGGCCATCGCGGAGAAGACCACGATCAGGGCCACCGACGCGACGGTCAGGATCGTGCTGTTGACGAAGGCGCGCAGCAGCACGTAGTCGCGGGCCTCGATGACCTGGACGAAGTTCTGGACGACGGGCCAGTTGGCGGGCCAGGCGAAGTCCAGGTCCGCCGACTGGACGGTGTCCTTGACCGAGGTCAGCAGCATGAACGAGAACGGCACCAGGAAGATCGCGGTCGCCAGGACGAGCGCGACCCCTTCGACGCCGAGCCTTCTCAGCGCTCTCATATCGCCACCTGCCTCTTGCCGAGGAAGTAGTTGAGCGGGACGACGATGGCCGTGACGACCACGAACAGCAGCACGTTCCCGGCCGTGGACAGGCCGAAGAAGCCCGCCTGGTACTGCTTGTAGATGATCGAGGCGATGGTGTCGCTGGTGAAGCCGGGCCCGCCGCGGGTCATCGTCCAGATCAGGTCGAACGAGCGCAGCCCGCCGATGAACGACAAGATGATCACCGAGTAGGTGGCCGGCCAGCTCAGCGGCAGCGTGACGTGCCGGAACCGGTGCCAGGCGCCGCCCCCGTCCACCTCCACGGCCTGGTAGTAGTCGCGCGGGATGGACAGGATGCCCGCGATGTAGATGACGGTGGCGATGCCCACGCCCTTCCACACGTCCACGAGCGCGACCGACAGCAGCGCCGTGTTGGCGTCGCCGAGCCAGTCGGGCCCGTCGACGCCGACCAGCGCGAGGGTCTTGTTGACCAGGCCGGTGTCCGGCCGCAGCAGCGCGCTGAACGTGATGCCCACGGCCACGGTGGACACCAGCACCGGGAAGAACACCACCGAGCGCAGGAACCCGCGCAGCCGCAGCTTCGAGGTGAGCGCCACGCCCAGCAACAGCCCGAGCACGACCTTCAGCCCGCTGGTGACGACCGCGTAGATGAGGGTGTTCTGGAACCCGATGCGCAGGTTCTGCTCCGACAGGAAGTCGCTGAAGTTCTCCAGCCCCACGAAGGTGCTGTCGAACAGGGTCCAGCGGGTCAGGGCGAAGTAGAAGGCCATCACCGTCGGCACCAGGAAGATCACCAGGTAGACGACGGCGGCCGGCACGTACAACGTGTACGGGTAGGCCGACCGGTGCTTGGCCCGGCGGGCGTGCCGCATGCTCTCGGCCGGGCCGGGCCCCGTGCGGGGCCCGGCCGCCTGCTCCGTCACCACCCCGCGAGGCCCAACTGCTTGGCCTGCTTCTCCACGTCCTTGTCGTACTGTGCGGCCCCTTCGGCGGGCGTCGTGAGCCCGGAGCCGACCGCGACCGTGATCTGCTCGAGCGAGGGGCCCTTCACCGGGGAGACGAACTCCAGCGCGGGCGCGATGGCGCCCTTGTCGACGTAGACCTGGAGGTCCTTGGCGGCCTGGATGGCGTCGTCGGGCAGCTTGGCGCCCTGGACCCGGTACGGCCCCGTCGGCGGGACGGCCTTGTTGACCACGTCGGCGGCGGCCGGCGAGGCCACGAAGGCCAGGAACTTCTTGGCCGCGTCGACCTTCTCGGTGGTCTTGGCGATGTAGACGCCGGCGGGCTCCCAGATCGTGGCGCCGTGCTTGGCCGGGTCGGTGCCCGGGATGCCGAAGAAGCCGACGTCGGTCCCCGCCTGCGGCAAGGTCGCCATCACCGGCGGCAGGGCCGAGCTGAGCATCGGGTAGTGCGCGCCCTTGCCCTCGGCCAGCATCTTGACGCCCTGGTCGTTGGTGGCCGAGCCGAAGCCCTCGTTGAGGTAGCCCTTGGCGTGCACGTCGGCCAGGTGCTGGAACCCGGACACGGCGGCGGGCGTGGTGGCGAACTTGGCCTTGCCCGCGGTGTAGTCCTGGGCGAAGTTCGGCGTCGCGGCCTGGACGTTGTAGTAGTCGGCGAGCACGAACAACTGCGAGGTCCAGGTGTCCTTGAACGTCGAGATCACCGGCGCGACGCCGGCCGCCTTGATCTTGTCGTTGTTGGCCATGAACTCCGCCCACGTCGCGGGCACCTTCAGGCCGAGCCGGTCGTAGATCTTGCGGTTGTAGAGGATGCCGCCGCCGGTCACCGTGCCGGCGGGGACTCCGTACGCCTTGCCCGCCTGGCTCACCACCGGCAGGAAGTCCTTCTGCACGTTCTGCAGGACCGGGTCGCCGGTGAGGTCGACCATGGTCTGGGCCGGGTTGAGGGCTTGGAGCAACGACCCGGAGTTGTACCAGAACACATCCGACATGTCGCCCGTCGAGAGCCGGGTCTTGACGATGTTGTCGCCCTCGGTGCCGCCCGGCCGGGTCTCCGTCTCAATTTTGATCTTTGGGTTGGCCTGCATGAAGGCATCGGTGAGCGCCTTGGCCGTGGCGGTGGTGCCCAGGCTGTTGTCGATGAGGAAGGTCAGGGTGGCCGAGCCGTCGGCGGCGGGCCCCGAATCAGATCCAGGGCCCGAGCCGCAGGAGGTCAGGGCCGTCATCGCGAGAACGGCCAGGGCCGCTCCCGTCATGCGGTGCGAGGTCTTCACAACGCCCCTCCGGGTCCGTTGAAACGTTTTAAAGCACCCCCGATGCGAGTTAACGTAAGCGTTACGTGGGCGGTCGTCAAGAGTGCATCGAGGAGAACGGTCCCCAATCGTGATCCAACGTCAAACCGATCAGACCTGGGTCGTCAGAGCTCAGAGTGGGTAACGTTACCCATCGCGTGCGACGCTTCTGACCCGTACAATCGGGCCGCGTCGGGTCTCAAAGAGAGGCGGCGTATGGTCACGGGAGACCGGCGACGCAGGGTGACGATCACCGACGTGGCCGACCATGCCCGGGTGTCCACCACGGCGGTGTCGAAAGTGCTGCGCAACGCCTATGGCGTCAGCGCGGCGATGCGGGCGAAGGTGCAGGCCGCCATCGACGAGCTCGGTTACCGTCCGCACAACGCGGCGCGGGCGATGCGCGGCCGGACGTTCACGATCGGGGTGCTGCTGCCGCACATCAGGAACCCGTTCTTCGCCGAGATCCTCGACGCGCTGACCGAGGAGATCTCCGGTCACGGCTATCAGGCGATCATGGTCCAGGGCGGCGACGCGGATCCCGAGGCGGAGCGCCGCGCGAGTGACGCGCTGGTGGACCGGCAGGTGGACGGCGTCCTCATGGTCGCCCCCGCCTGCACCAAGGCCCAGCTCGAAGCGCTGGCCAGGAGCGTGCCCACGGTGGTGCTCGGCCGCCACGACCGCTCGGCCCTCTACGACTGCGTGCTCGATGACGACGAGGTGGGCGCCGAGCTGGTCGTCGAGCACCTCATCGCACTCGGGCACCGCCGCATCGGGCACATCACGCAGCGCGACCCTCTTTCCGGGCGGCCCGCGGCCCTGTTGCAGACCATCAGGGCCAGGACGTACGAGCGGGTGATGGCCGAGCACGACCTGGCCGACCAGATCGCCCTGGCCGCCACCGCCTACACCGAGGAGGGCGGCTACGAGGGGGCCCGCGAACTGCTGACCCGCGCGCCCCGCCCCACCGCGATCTTCGCGGGCTCCGACCAGGTCGCCTTCGGCGCGCTCGCCGCCATCCACGAGGCGGGGCTCGCCGTGCCCGGCGACATCTCCGTGGCGGGCTACGACAACGCCCGGATGATACGCCTCGCCCACATCTCGCTGACCAGCGTCGATCAGAACGGCGCCATCATGGGCAAGATCGCGGGGCGGCTGCTGCTCGAACGCATCGGCGGCCGGGCTGCGGCCGTCCGCTTCGCCGTCATCCCCACCCTCGTGACCCGCCGCTCCACCGCGCCACCCCGCTCCCGGGGCTGAATCGGCCCTTCCTTCGCTGCCGGCCGCAACCATCCAGGCGCCTCCGGACGTCGAAGAGACGGTAGGACCCAGCGGAAGGGAAGCCACATGCGTGCTGCCATCAGGTTCGTCGTCCTCCTCGCCGTGGCGCTGATCACCGTCGCGATCGCGCAGGCCGCGGCCACCGCCGCCACCGCCATCGAGTACGGGCTCATCGCCTGACTCCCGGACCAGGCCACCACCCGCCTTTACCCGGGTGGTGGCCTGGTCGAGTTCGAGCGAGTGGACCGGGCGCGCTCCGGCCGATCGGTCACCGGCGGGGGTCGATGTGGATCTTCGGGCCGGGGCCGGCGCCGGACGGGCGGTGCCCGGCCAGGACGCCGGCGCTCTCGGCCAGGCCCACCGTGGCGGCCACCAGCGGCCGGGCGTCGACCGAAGCGCCCGCGTAGGCCGCGATGGCGCCGGCCAGACCGGCCGAGCCGCCCAGGATGCCGACGGCGGTGACGTCCTTGAGCAGCATGTCACGGGTGTCGAGGATGCTCGGGCTGACGGCCACGCCGATGTAGGCCACGCGCCCGGCGGGTTCGACCAGGTCGACCGCGAGAGCGGGCAGCTCGGGCGCGTTGGAGGCGTCGATGACGGCGCTCCAGGGCAGCGCGGGCAGGTCGGGGCGGGTCCAGGCGCCGGCGAAGCCCAGGGTCCGGGCCAGGCGCAGGCCGTCGTGGTCGCGGCCGAGCAGGTGGACCTCGAACCCCTCGGCCCGGGCGAACAGCGCCGCCAGCAGGCCGATCGTGCCCGTGCCCAGGATCAGCAGCCGCTCCCCCGGCCGCAGCGCGGCGGCGCGTACCGCCCGCAGGGCGTTGCCCCCGGGCTCGACCAGCGCGCCGAGCGCGGGGTCCACCGTGTCCGGCAGCGCGTGCAGGGCCGTGACCGGGACGGCGAGCCGCTCGGCGAGGGCTCCGGCGAAGCCGCGGCTGATGCCGATCTCGGCCAGCTCGCCGCACACGTGGTGGCGGCCGGCGCGGCAGCGGTCGCAGTGCCCGCAGCCGAGCATGGTGTCGCCGGTGACCCGCCGACCCAGCCACGAGGGATCGACGCCCGCGCCGAGCTCGGTGACGGCGCCGCACCACTCGTGCCCAGGGCGCAGCGGATACCACGACCGGCCGGTGTGCAGGTAGCTCATCTCGCCGGTGAACAGCTCCACGTCGGTGCCGCACACACCGGCCCGCTCGACCTCCACGACCACCTGGCCGGGCGCGGCGACCGGGGGCTCGACCTCCTGGACCCCGGCCTTGCCCGGGCCGGTCAGGACCAGTGCGCGCACTAGCGGGGTCCCACGACCTGCTGGCGCTGGCTGCCGAGCCGGTCGATGCCGAGTTCGATGAGGTCGCCGGGCTGGAGCCAGATGGGTGGGGTGTGGCCCATGCCGACGCCGGGTGGGGTGCCGGTGTTGATGAGGTCGCCGGGTTCGAGGACCATGAACTGGCTCAGGTGGTGGACGATGACGTAGGGGTTGAAGATCATTGTTTTGGTGGTGCCGGTCTGGCGGCGTGTGCCGTTGACGTCGAGCCACAGGGTGAGGTCGGTGACGTCGGGGATCTCGTCGGGGGTGGCCAGCCAGGGGCCGGCGGGGTTGAAGGTCTCGGCGGATTTGCCTTTGCTCCATTGGCCGCCGCGTTCCATCT